>NZ_MQUI01000002.1:0-165310 GCF_001970915.1 Sphingomonas sp. Sph1(2015) | reverse complement strand
TCGGGCTACGCCCGCCCTACGCCGCAACCAGCGCGAACGGTGCACCCGTCATACCCGTCACGCTGCTCGACGAAGGGGGTCCCTTTTGGACGCCGATAGGGGGTCCTTTTTGGACGCCGATTGACACACCGGCGTTTCGGGATCGGGCAAATCCAGTCTTGTCAGTCAGGCGCTGCCCGAGCTCGTCACGGAACACCTCGGCGGCTCCCCCTTGGCCGAGGAGGAGGATATCGATCCGCTGCTCGATGTTGCGCAGAACGACACCGAAGGACGCATTGTCGCAGGCATGGAGCATGTTCGCAGGCTGGTGCGGGTCGATCAGAAACCGATCGGCCGCACGCCGCGCTCGAACCTATCCACCTACAGCGGCATGTTCGACCATGTGCGACGGATCTTCGCTGATACGCCGCTCGCCCGCCGGCGGCACTACAGTCCGGGAAGGTTCTCGTTCAACGTCGCGCAAGGCCGCTGCCCTGTGTGCGAGGGCGAGGGATACGTCATGGTGGAGCTGCTGTTCCTGCCGAGCGTTTTTGCCCCGTGCTCGACCTGTCATGGCTCTCGCTACAACCCGCAAACGCTCGAAGTCGAATGGAACGGGCGCAATATCGCCCAGGTGCTCGAACTGACGGTCGACGATGCGTGCGATTTCTTCGCTGGCGAGGCATCTGTGATGCGCTCCCTCGATGTGTTGCGGGAGATCGGTCTTGGCTATCTGCGGCTCGGTCAGCCGGCGACCGAGCTGTCTGGCGGGGAGGCGCAGCGCATCAAGCTGGCGACTGAACTGCAACGCGCTCAACGCGGCAACACGATCTACATCCTCGACGAGCCAACTTCGGGGCTTCACCCCTCCGATGGCGACCGGCTGATGCAACACCTGCAGGGCCTCGTAGACGCCGGCAATACCGTCGTAGTCGTCGAACATGACATGCGCGCCATCACACAGGCGGACTGGATCATCGACCTGGGACCGGGGGCCGGGGAAGATGGAGGCCGTATCGTTGCCAGCGGCGTCCCTGGCGTCGTTGCGGGAGCGGAAGGCAGTCTCACCGCCCGCTATCTCAAGGCGGCGCTGTAGGTCGTAAATCTGGCCGAACGCACGTTCGATCAGGTGCATCTCGACCACACGTTGGAATGGGTCTAATCTGGAAGCGGGAGCCGGCGATGTGTCACCGCGGTTGACGCGGGGTTTTCTGAATGATTGAGCCAAAACAGCCCAATAACGCGCCAAATTGATGTGCTCAAGAATCTCCCGCGAACTAATGGTGCCGTCACGTCGCGACACATCAACGGCGCCTTATCGTTAAATTCAGAGATGTGGTAAGTGCAAGAGACAAGGTCATCCACTATCGCGGATGACATGCCATATTCATTTATTCATTTCCCGATACGGCCGGGCCACCCATTCCGGATAGAAACACGAACCTTACCCTGTAGTAAAACGGCAGCTTAGGGTGCCGACCGCTCCGCTATTTCGCGGCCAGCAGGGTGAACTTGTGAATTTGCGGCGGTTCAGAAAACAGTTCTTCTGCCTTGTCCATCAGTGCGGCGGCAACCTTGCCGTCAAGGTGGGCCTGCCGATCCTCCTCTGTGTCGAACGTATCGAAGATCGCGTACGCACCGGGACCTTCCTCGATCGCATACCAGGTCAGAGTGCCCGCCTCAGCTTGAACGAGCGGCAATGCCGAGGTCAGGAAATTGGCGACATCACGCTCTTTTCCGAGCTTGGCCTTCAGTGGTACATACAGGGAAAGTTTGGGCATAAATGACTCCTCAAGTGAAACCGACAGTCATTATTCGGCAAAGTAACGGAAGAGCGGGCCGGTACGTTCCCCATGAGGCGGAGCACACGCGGCCCCGCCTCCTCGTCGAAATCAGAACTGCTGTGCGGTCGGCCGGATGACGATCGCGTTGACGTCGACGTCATCAGGTTGTTCGACAGCGAACGCGATAGCACGCGCCACCGACGCCGCAGGGATGGCCTGCTTGTAGAAGTCGAGTACCGTCTCGGCAGCCGTGCCCGACGTCGTGAACTTCAGGTCGCTTTCGACGGCTCCGGGCTCGATAGACGTGACACGGACCTTTTCGCCCACCTCCTGGCGAAGGCCCTCGCTGATCGCGCTGACGGCGAACTTGGTGCCGGAGTAGACCGTGCCGCCTGGTGCGAAGACCTTGATGCCCGCAACCGAGCTCAGGTTGATGATGTGGCCGCTGCCCTGCTCGAGAAAGCCGGGAAGGGCCGCTGCGATGCCGTAAAGCGTACCCTTCAGATTGACGTCGATCATCTGGTCCCACTCGTCGGTGTTGACCTCGGCCATCGGACGGATCGGCATCAGCCCGGCGTTGTTGACCAGCACGTCGAGGCGACCGAAGTCGGCGATGATCGCGGCGACGACGGACTGGACCGCCGACTTGTCGGTGACGTCGAGCGCGTAGCTACGTGCCGTGCCGCCGCTTGAGGCGATGTCCGCGACGACCTCGTCGAGCCTGTCCTTGCGACGGGCGGCGATGGCCACCTTGGCGCCGCGTTCAGCGAGAAGCCGCGCGGTTTCCGCGCCGATACCGGTGCTGCCGCCGGTGATGAGAACAACCTTGCCTTCGATACCTTTGGTCATGACTGTGTGTCCTTGATTTCAGATGTTGATTTTCCGCTGGATCGCGGCCCCGCGCCAGCGGTAGCCGCCGCGTGGATAAACGAGGCCCATAAGGCTCAGGCGAAGCGCAGGTGCCAACAGGCCGATCATCCGCAGCTCCTCTATGTAGAACGGTTGTGCCAGCAGCGCCGACTCCACCCATTCTTTAAACTTGCCCATGGCAGCACCCTCAGGTCGCGGAGACGGGGTTGAGGACGAACGCGCCGCGCTCGGCCAGATCGCCGATCTGAGAGAGGTAGTTCTGGAAGTGGGGCGTCGCGCGATGGGCGGCAACCGCATCCGCGTCCGCGTACAGTTCATCGAGGACGAAGCGGTTCGGATCGCTCTGGTCCTGCCAAAGATCGTAGCGCAAATTGCCCGGCTCGGCACGGCTCGGCTTTAACATGGCGTCGAGCAGAGCGTGCAGGCGGTCGACGGTATCCGCACGGGCGGTGAGCACGGCGACAATCTTCACGTTGGCTGTCATGGCACCGTTCCTTGTGATGGTTATATGCGAAGCGGGGCGCATCCTGAGCGCCCCGCCCGTCATCCTGGTACTCACGCAGCGGCGCGATCAAGGGCTTCGATCAAAGCGTCGGCCATGGCCTGGTCCGACGCCGGATTCTGACCGGTGATCAGCTCCCGGTCCACGACGACATTCGAAGCGAAGTTCTTGTCAGTGACCGAGACTACGCCACCGGCCGACCGCAGCGCCTTTTCCATGTCGAAGTAGAGCTCGCCCTCCAGCACTTGCTCCTCAGCGATCTTCTCCTCGCTCGCCGAGAAGACTGTCATGCGGTAGCCCGCGTAGATCCAGTCTCGCGCCAGGTCTGAACCGCCCCGGGTTTGTCGGAGGCTCCAACTCCTGAGAAGGTGGAGCCAGTATGAGCAAGACGACGAACAAGTTTTCGCCCGAGGTCCGCGAGCGTGCCGTACGGATGGTGCTGGATCACGAGCGCGACCATCCGTCGCGATGGGCGGCAGTGGTTTCCATTGCGGAGAAGATCGGCTGCGCGCCACAGACGCTGCATGAGTGGCTGAAGAGGGCCGAGGTCGACAGCGGCAAGCGCGCTGGTGTGCCGAGCGAGGTGACAGACAAGCTAAAGGCGCTGGAACGCGAGAACCGCGAGTTGCGTCAGTCCAATGAAATCCTGCGCAAGGCATCCGCGTATTTTGCCCAGGCGGAGCTCGACCGCCCATTTCGGCGATGATCGCCTTCATTGACGATCACCGCGATGCCTATGGGGTCGAGCCGATCTGCCGCGTTCTGCCGATCGCCCCATCGACGTATTTCGAGCGTGTCGCGCAGCGACGAAATTCAATGCGCCTGTCGGCGCGGGCGCAGCGGGATGGGGCCCTCAAGCCCGAGATCGCTCGTGTGTTTGCCGAGAACTTCGCGGTTTATGGCGTGCGCAAGGTTTGGCGGCAGATCATGCGCGAGGGCTTTCCGGTTGCCCGCTGCACCATCGAGCGGCTGATGCGCGAGATGGGTTTGGCGGGCGTGATCCGGGGCAAGCCGGTTCGCACGACGGTCAGCGACAAAGCTGCGCCGTGCCCGCTGGATCACGTCAACCGCAGGTTCTGCGCGCCAGCACCGAACATGCTGTGGGTGTCGGACTTCACCTATGTCACGACCTGGGCTGGCTTCGTCTACGTCGCCTTCGTCATTGACACCTACGCCAGGCGCATCGTCGGTTGGCGAGCGAGCAGGACGGCCCATGCCGGCTTTGTCCTCGACGCCCTGGAACAGGCGCTTCATGACCGCCGGCCTGCCCATCGAGGCGGTCTCGTCCATCATAGCGACCGCGGATCGCAATATGTGTCCATCAAGTACACCGAGCGCCTCGCCGAAGCCGGGATCGAGCCGTCGGTTGGCAGCGTCGGCGACAGCTACGACAACGCTTTGGCCGAGACGATCAACGGCCTCTATAAGGCGGAGGTGATCTACAGACGTGGGCCATGGCGCAGCTTCGAAGCCGTCGAATATGCCACGCTCGAATGGGTCGACTGGTTCAACCATCGTCGCCTGCTCGAACCCATCGGCAACATCCCGCCTGCCGAAGCCGAAGATCAATATTATGCTGCCGCGGATACCATCGATATGGCAGCGTGACTCACAACCCACGGCCTCCGGCAAACCCAGGGCGGTTCATCTGCACCAAGTCGCAGCCTCGGAGTTTGCTGTCGATCACCAGATCGAACAGCGCCCGATCTCGCAGGCGTCGACGCTGATTGAGATAGAACCGAATTTCCCAAATCTGCTTCGGTTTGAGGGCACGCTTCGCACCGACGGTTCTTGCGGCATTCCACACTTGCCGCTTTGTGACGGCGCGCTCGGTTTCAGGCATCTCCATGATCGTTCTCCAATGGCCAGATCGGCCTTCGGAAGAACGCTTGCGGGTATGAGGGTCTGGTATTGCTCGGGGGCCTATGCCGACCAGCTAAAGACATTCAGCGTGGTCGATGCGAGCGTCAGCTTCGCTGAAACCCGCCATTCGGATTTGACAATCTGGCCGGTCGGATTCGCGCCCTAATTGAAGGTACAAACGTCTTCGAAGCGCTCCTGATAAGCGACGTGGCGCACCTGCGGCACCTCTGAGGAAAATTAGGAGCATGACTGTGCAATGCAGTCATTCAGCCAATTGCACGGCAGCAGGCCGACCTTGATTGCAGAGTCAAGATACGCAAGAAAGGTACCGAAAACCTATGGCAGTGTCCCGTTAGAAAGCGACTTATGATAGCCGACCATTATACGAAGATACTGGCTAAGAGCGGTGATGCTCTGAGGCACCTATCGAGCGATCATGAGCGTTTTGCAAACTTCACAGCGGCACACAATGATGCCGACGAATTAGACCGGTTGAGCAAGCTCATGGCCGGCAGGGCTGAGGAACATATGTATCAGCTGGCCCGGATTGAATATCAGCATGCGCTATATGCGTTAGCGTTCGCTCAGTATCGTCAAGCGCATGTCAGCCTAAGATTATTTTTTGAACTTTCACTATCAAGTATATTGTTTTCTGCGCATGAAATTGATGCACATTTGTGGTTAAAGGGAAAAAAAGACTCGAATTGGGCGGCGATTTCTTCTAAAGAAAACGGTGTTTTTTCCAAAAACTTTGTAGCTGCGTTTTTTGAAGATATGAAGGATTTTTGCGATCAGTATCATGCTCTGGCTATAACTTTGTACAGAGAATGCTCCGAGTATGTCCACGGAAACCGCCAATCTTATGATGGCATTGATGCAGAGATTGTCTTCAATCAGGAAAATGCTGATGGGTGGCTCGAGCGCTCGGATACGGCAAGGCTAGTGGTTAAATTTGCATTTTTATGCAGGTATATGCCCCACGTTTCGGCGGAAATGAGGCAAGAATTCCAAGATATGATTCTTGAAAATTTTAGTATGCTTGGACCTATGCGTGACATTAATAGCGGTGAAGTGGCATGAGCGATTTTCTATACCGTACGGAAGATATTGGTCCAAAAGATATTCTAAACTTCTTCGTCGAAACCGAAGAAGATCGATCTGCAATTGAACAGCTAAAAGGACGAAATCCAACTGTCCTTATTGGCAGTCGAGGCGTTGGAAAATCATTTTTAATGCGTGTCGCCGAGCAGGAACTTTTGGCGAATTGCAAAGAAACGGGTGTGATCCCAGTTTATGTGACTTTCGTTAGTAGCTCGCTCCTTCGCACCGCAGACCCAGAACAGTTTCGGCATTGGATGCTGGCAAGGGTTTCCACGGCAATTCTTAGAACTGTGCGCAAGCTCGGGCTACTAGCAACCAGCCCAGCGTCGGCTAACATTTTGGCGGGACTCCCCGCAAATCATTCAGACACTGACTCCTTGGAAGGACTTATTAAGGCCTACGAGGCGTCTTGGAAAAATCCAGGTCAGCCTATCGATTCTAGCGCAATCCCTAGTATCGATGACATGAAGTATGCCTTGGAAGATTTGGCTGAAGAGATCGGAGTAAAGCGCTTTGCCTTGTTCATGGACGAGGCAGCACATATTTTTCTACCTTCTCAGCAGCGTCAATTTTTCACATTGTTTCGAGATCTAAGGAGCCATTGTGTAACTTGTAATGCCGCAGTTTATCCCGGCGTAACAAGTTATGGCGAAACATTTCAGCCTACTCATGATGCCACAATGATATCACTAAATCGTGATATCATTGAAACGGGCTATGTCGATAGAATGAGGCAAATTGTTGAAAAGCAGGCCGATTCGACTTTACTTAAAAATATTGTGAAAAATGGTCAAAATTTTGCAACTCTAGCTTACGCAGCGACTGGAAACCCTCGAATTCTACTGAAGACGGTTTCAGCGGCATCGTCGATGTCATCGGCGGATGTTAATGCCGTTATGCGAGCTTTTTACCGTTCTGAAATTTGGTCAGAGCATTCGGCGCTATCTGAAAAATACTCTGGCCATAAACCTGTTATAGAATGGGGCCGTACTTTCTTGGAAGATGTCGTTCTTCCTGATATCAAAAAGAAAAACGACGGCTATATCGCTAATGAGCGCAACTCTACGGCATATATATGGATACATAGACAGGCTCCAGAGTCTGTCAAAGAAGCCCTTCGTATTCTATGTTACACAGGCGTTTTGACTGAGCACGCTACAGGAATTCGTGCCACTAGGAGCGAAGTTGGTACGAGATATCTCTGCAATCTGGGTTGCCTATTTGGACTTGAGGCTAATCCGGCAACGGCCTCCTTTTTGATAGCAAAAATGCTGACTCCGAAGAGGATGAGCGAGTTTGGCGCAAATCATCCTTCATATAAGTCTTTGACTGATCAAGAATCAGACCTTGGGGATATTAAAGAAGATTTTGATTTGGCAGAACAGCTTGCTAAGTCTAATCAGGTTTTGGATATTACGGAATGGCAGAGGTCGAAATTAAACGAACTCGGCCTTCTTTCCGTCGGCGATGTACTCGATGCCAGTGAGGATACGCTAAAGACAGCGTATTACGTGGGTGACAAGCGTGCACGCCATATGCGCAATGCTGCCATGGCTTCGGTGCTTGAATATCTCTCCGGGTGAGCGTCAGCTCACCCCGCAATCCGGCGCCGAACCCGACAGTCCGCTGCCGGCCACTCCTGCGCATTCCGGGAACGATCATTAAGAGTTACAGGAATGGCGGGTGTTGGATAGGCACCTGCCATTCCAGAGCGGCTTGCGAACGTCGGATTTGTCCCACTTCTCGCCAGTTCGCAGCGGCAGTGTGCTGTCGGAACTCGATCGCTTTTGGTAATTGTGATAGAGGCGGTGAACGTAGTGGGGCGAGCCATTCTCGCTTCAAACGTCGAGTTAGATCGACCGGACGCAAGGTCTGACGGTGAACAGCATCAGTTCGAGCTCTGCGCCGCCGCGATCAGCCGCGGCCAGTCGATGAAGCCAACTTTCAGGTTCGCAAGGTGAACATGCTGGTGCAGAATCGAGACCAGTCCGTACTTGTCGCCTTCGGTGGCATTGGAATGTCCCTTGATCGAATTGGCGACGCGCGTCGGAATTTGGCTCAGATCCGCGCGGTCGGTGAACTCATGCCGTGTCGAGTGGAAGACGTAGCGAGGATCTTCCGTCACCACGCGATCGAGATAGCGGTTCAGCCGGCGGCTTAATTCCTTGACGAAATTGCCGTTGCGGTCGGGTTCAAGATCGAACAGTCGGGCATGCCCGGCTTTCCGGCGGCGCTCGACATAGTCACGGAATCCGAGGTCGATCAAACGCTCGTGAATGACGACGTAGCGCTCCGATGCTTCGGTCTTGACGTGCTGGTCCTCGCCGGTGCCGGTGATATGGACATAGGTGCAGCGGCCCTCGAACTCGTCACCGTAGGTCCGGCGCAAATCACACTCATGGATGTCTTTGAGCGCGATCTGGCCGATCTCGCCCAGTCGTGGGCCGCCAACGACCCCGAACAGCAGGCACCAGTAGAGTTCATCCTGATAGACGTGCGGCCCCGGCTTGGCGCGTGCCGCATCTCCCTTGCCTGCGCAGCCGGTGAACAGCGGCGAGTCGAACAACGTCTGCATCATCGCCGAGGTAAACGGCAGGCGCGGCCGCTTCTGGCCCTTGCGCGTCTTGGAATAGCCAGCGATCTCGATGTCGGCGGCGACGTTGACGCCCTGTCCGAGATCGGACTGGATTTTGCCGAGGATCGAGCTGATCGCGCCGACATCCTTTTTGACCGACCCCGGCGCCAGCCGGTCGGGTGCGGGCTGATTGCGGTCGCCCGCTTCCCACTCGCGGCGAACTTGGCGCGCTGCGTCGATGACCGAGCGTAAGTTCCGCCCCGACGCGACCACGCGTGCCAGTTCGGTCTGCGGCGGTATGTCGGATACGAGATTGCGGAATTCGATGACTTGGTCGCGGGTTATGTCGCCCACCACCACGTCGCCGAATAGTGCGACGAAGCGTGCGACTGCACGCTTGGCTTCGGTGATCGCCGAAGCACCGGGGCGGCGCTGCTCCTGCCAGTAGCGGCACGCCTCGGTCAGCGGCATGGCGAGCAGACCGTTGTGGCGACCAGGCGTCTGGGCGGCAGCTTTCGCCGGAAGGGAGGGCAGGGTGATGGGCTGCGGGACGTTTGTCTGCGCGAACGGGATCATGGCCGCGTGGATATTGGACGGCCAGTGGTCGAACCGATGCTCGGCAAGCTTGCGCAGATAGGATTCCGCGACAGCATCATACACGTCGTCGGGCTCGAGATCGAGACGCGGCTCGACCGACCGCATGTAGCTCACCACGAACCAGATCGGCCGGAATACGCGCCGACGCAGCAGGATCGTCGCCAATTCCTGATAGACCAGCCCGTCGGCGATGCCGCGCCCTTCGAGGATCTCAGCGCGGAGCCGGAACACGTCGCGTTCGGGCTCGGCGTCGATCGATGGCACCACATCAATGATGGTCGCAGGTTCATGGACGGGTATGTCGCCCCACCATTGCGGCTGGCCGGCTTCCTCGCCGCCGGTCCATGAATCACACACGAAGGTGGCGAGCAGATTTAGCTGCTGGCCGACGGCTGCATCCATTGATCCGCGCGCGACTGCGAGTCCGGCAAAAGCCCGATCGAGCAACGCCAGCGCTTCGACTTCCGCCCGACGGCCGCTGGCGTCGCGCAACTCGCGGATGAGCGCCTTGTGCCGGGCGATCAGCATACCGCGCTTCTCCGCGGCCAGCAGCGGGTCCGTTGTGCCCAGACTTTCTGTCCACGCGGTCTTGCCGACCATCGCTCGCAGGTCGACTGGCACGACCATGCGGAACTGCTCGTTCTTCGATTTATTACGCCTGACGGAATGCGACATCCGACGCCCCATTTGTAGCACCCTTTTGTAGCACCGGGCGCCTAACGAAGCGTTGATTTTGCTGGTATTCCGCCGATCTCCGCTACTTAGCTGGGAGATGGTGACCCCTACGGGAATCGAACCCGTGTTTCAGCCGTGAAAGGGCCGCGTCCTAACCGCTAGACGAAGGGGCCATCGGGTGGCGTGGAGGGGCCTCTAAGGGAGGGCTGCAAAACCGTCAAGCGCTTTTTTCAGTCGGCCCATGCGGCGTCCTCGACATGGAGTTCGGCGACGTCGCGGCCGGACCAGTCGTCGACCCTGGCGCGGCCGACCAGCCACAGGCGGCGGGTGCTGCCCGCGCCCAGCAGAGCCTGGCCCAGCGCGGTGTCGGCCTGGCGGAAGGCCATGGCTTTCAGGCTGCGGCCGTCGGCACCCGCGACGATGGCGCGGACGTGGTTGGTGCCGACCAGATCGGCGCGGATCACGCGGAACGGGCCGGCGGCGATGCGCGGGGCGGGCCAGCCCATGCCATAGGGGCCGCCCGCCTCCATCGCGCCGACCAGGCCGGGATTGACCCCGGCGGGCGCCAGTACCGCATCGACCAGCAGCGCGCGACCCGCACTGGCGCGCACGACGGCGTCGGCAAGGCGTTCCTCCAGGAAGTCGGCCAGTTCGGCGATGCGATGCGCCTCGACCGTCAGGCCCGCCGCCATGGCGTGGCCACCGCCCGCGATCAGCAGGCCGTGCTCCTTGGCCGCCAGGATCGCCGCCCCCAGGTCTACGCCGGAAATCGAGCGGCCCGAACCCTTGCCCATCCCTTGTTCGTCCACCGCGATGACAATGGCCGGGCGGTCGAGCTTTTCCTTCAGCCGCCCGGCAACGATGCCGATGACGCCGGGATGCCAGCCTTCACCCGACACAAGCGCGACGTGCCGGTCGCGGTCGACGGTGGTTTCGGCGGTGGCCTGCACCCCCGCCTCGATCGCGCGGCGTTCGTCGTTGAAATGGTTGAGCTCTTCGGCGATCGCGCGCGCCTCGGCGGGGTCGTCGGTGGTCAGCAGCCGCACGCCCAGATCGGCGCGACCGACGCGGCCGCCCGCATTGATGCGCGGCCCGAGCGCAAAGCCCAGGTCGGAGCAGGTCGGCGCGCGGGTCAGCCGGGCCGCATCGGTCAGCGCGGCCAGACCGATATTGCGCCGCTGCGCCATGACCTTCAGGCCCTGCGCCACGAACGCCCGGTTGAGGCCCTTGAGCTGCGCGACATCGGCCACCGTGCCCAGGGCCACGAGATCGAGCAGGTCGAGCAGGCGCGGCTCGGCCCGGTCGGAAAAGAAGCCGCGGGTGCGCAAGGTGCGGATCAATGCCGCGCCCAGCAGGAAACACACGCCGACCGCGGCCAGATGGCCGTGCGCCGCGCCCTCGGTCTCGTCCAGGCGGTTGGGGTTCACCACCGCATGGGCGCGGGGCAGTTCGGTCGCGCATTTGTGGTGATCGACGACCAGTATCTCGATCCCGGCGTCTTGCGCCGCCGCCAGCGGCTCGAACGCCTGCGCGCCGCAATCGACGGTGACGATCAGGTTCGCGCCCTCTGCCTGAAGGCGCAGCAGTGCCGCTTCGGTCGGGCCATAGCCCTCGGTCATCCGGTCGGGGATATAGGCGCACGGGGACAGGCCCAGGTCACGGAGCAGGCGTACGAGCACGGCGGCCGAGGTCGCGCCGTCGACATCGTAATCGCCGAAGATCGCGACCGGCTCGCGCGCGATCACCGCATCGGCGAGGCGGGCGGCGGCGCGGTCCATGTCGCGGAAGATCGATGGATCGGGCATGAAGCCCCGGATCGAGGGATTGCGATGCGCCTCGATCTCGCCCGGCGGGCAGCCCCGGGCGAGCAGCAGCTGGGCGACCAGATCGTCATGGCCCAGGCCGTCGCGGGCATCGGCGGCCAGCGCGCGCCAGCGCCAGGGCTGGCCCAGGATCGACTGGGCGACGCCGAGAACGTCGGTCATGGGCGGAACTTGAAATCAGGGAAATTCACGCCGATGCCATGCCACGGAGCACGGCGTCGCGACAAGGGCGGCGGCAAAGGGCAGCGGGGATCAACTGACCCAGTTGCCCTCGCGAAACCATTTGGTGATGACATATTTCGTGCCCTCGACCACGGGCATCCCCTCGTGCAGGGTCATCTCATTGGGGCTGCCGTCCGGCTTCATGTTGTTCCAGGCGAGCAGCAGGCCCCGGCGCGGCGCGACGCGGATGCCCGCCTGGGGGAACCAGGTCGCCCCGCCTTCGGCCACGTCGTTGAGGTAGATCATCGCGGTCCAGGTCCGCTGTCCGCCATGGACGCGCACCTTTTCCCAATAGCTTTCGCTTTCGTGGAAATAGTCGTGATGGGCGCGGAACTGCTGGCCGGGGGCATAGCGCTGTCCCTGCATCGTCTCGCCCTGCTCGGGCGCGATGCCGAGCAGGGCGGCGATCGATTCGTCGATCGGCTGAACATCGGGGGACCAGCGCGCCATGTCGCAGCTTTCCGATGTGCGGAAGCCGTAATCCGGCCGGTCGGACAACAGGGTCGAGGGCCGCCGGTTGGCATCGATCATCGCCATCAGCGTGTCGCACTGGGCGGCCGTCAGGAAGTCGGGATGATAATAGATCTGCGCCGTGTCGGTCGCCACGCGCGTCACCGCCGGGTTCGCATCGAGATGCCCGGCGACCGTTACCGCGAAACGAGCGCGCAAGGGCGAGGCGGCGGGGTGGCCCTTCGGCTTCCTCTGGAAGAACGACATGGTCGCCGATGTGCGACGATGCTTGCGGAAAGACAAGAGGGGAGGGACGCCTTGCACGTCCCTCCCGCCCCGGTCACCAGAAGATGTCGTAGACCACGTCGACGACCATCCCGCTGCGCAGGTCGACCAGCACCGCGTCGTTATAATAGCGCACCCAGCGGTACGAGCCGTAAGCGGGCGGCAGGCGATAGGCGTAAGGGTCGTCCAGCCAGTAATTCTGGCCGAAGAACATCGGCTCCAGGATCACCCCGCTGGAGAAACGCTGATAGCCATAGCCGCCATTGGGGCCGTAATAGCGCGGCAGGTGATAGGCGCCCCGGTTCAGCGAGCGCCAGCCCATCCAGTCATAGCGCCGGTCGCCGCGCCAGCCGCGATTCCACTGGTTCGCCCAGGCCCGGCGCTCGCCAAAGCCATAGGCCTGGTCGTGCTGGTCGCGCCAGTCGCCGAAGCTGCGCCGCCAGCGGTCGCGGTCGTCCCGCTGGCGCCGCTCGTCGTCGCGCCAGCGCTGGTCCTGGCCCCGATCCTGCCACTGGTCCCGGCGGTCGTCTCGCCATGAGCCGGGGCCGCGATCCTGTCGATCGACGCGCACGCCGCTGGGACCTGGATCGGGTTGCGGCCTCGGAGTGGGCCGCGACTGATCGCGCCAATTGCCACGATTGCCACCCCATGAACGCTCTTCGCCCGGGACTGGCGCGGGGGAGGGCTCGGGCCGCCAGTGGTCGCCACGACGATCGCCATCGCGCTGCTCGAACCGGGGAGCGGGCTGGGGCGCACGGGGTGCCTCGGGATGGTCGGGGCGGAAGGCCGGGCGGTTTTCGGGGAAGGCTTCGCGATTGTTGAAGATCGGGCGACCCTCGCTCCGCTCGACGCGACCGGCAGGGCCGCCACCGGGGCCACCGGGGCCGCCACGCGGCGGGCCGCCTTCGGGGCGACCCTGCGGGCCGCGATCCATCATCGCCTGCGCGCTCGCCATGCCGGGCATCGCCCCTGCCACCATCGCGGTCGCCGCCAGCAGAGCCGCCATCCAATGCCTGTTCATTGTGCCCGTGTCCCATGTGTCGGCGCACGAGCCGACCCTGATCATGAAGGGTTTATGGCATGACGGCGTTGAGCGATTGCTGAACTGGCCTGTCAGCAACGGGAAAGAATCGGCCCGATGCGGGTTCACTCGTCCCGCATCGCGCCGGGCACCAGCGCGTGTACGGCGCGGGCGGCATCGCCGGGATCGGTGCCGGGCATCGGCGCGGCGGGGATGGTCTCCTCGCCACGGGCCGCGCGGGCGGCGCGCTGGATCGCTTCGACCAGGCGCGGATAGATGCCGCAGCGGCAGAGATTGGTGATCTGTGCGCGGATCAGTTCTTCGGACGGATCGGGATTTTTGCGGATCAGCGCGGCGGCGGCCATGACCATGCCGGGAATGCAATATCCGCACTGGCTGACATTGGCGGCGAGGAATGCCTGTTGAACGGGGTGCGAGCGGTCGCGCGACAGCCCCTCGATCGTGGTGACGACGCGGCCCTCGATCCGGCCGATCGGCACCTGACAGCTGCGGACCGCGCGGCCGTCGATATCGACCGTACACGCGCCGCAATCGCCCGTACCGCAACCATATTTGGTCCCGGTCAGATTCGACGCGTCGCGCAGCGCCCAGAGCAGGGGCGTGTCGGGCGGCAGGCGATAGCGGATAGGCTGGTTGTTGACGGTGAAGCTGGACATCGCGGAAGCGGGCTTAGCCGATGCCGGGGCAGGGGGCTACCGGCCCAGCATCGGCGCAGCGCGGTCGAGCGCGAGGTCCGCGTCGGAAAAGCGGATCGGCGTGCGGACGCCCGGCACGGTCGATCCGTCCGGCCGTTCGGGTCGGATCGCCAGGCCGCGCGCAATCACTTGCGGGTCGACAAAGGCCTGTTCGACCGTGTTGATCGGCCCGGCCGGTACACCTGCCGCTTCCAGCGCCGCGAGAAGTTCGTCGCGCGGCCAGCGGGCGGTCGCGGCCTCGATGATCGGCGTCAGGGCGGCGCGATGTTCGCAGCGCAGGGCGTTGGTCGCGTAAAGCGGATCGTCGCCGTCGATCCCGACGACGTGTGCGAAACGGCGGAACTGCGCGTCGTTGCCGACTGCCAGGATGAACCAGCCGTCGCTCGCTGGGAAGGCGGCATAGGGCACGATATTGGGATGCGCATTGCCCAGCCGGGTCGGCGTGCGGCCCGAGGCGAGATAGTTCATCGCCTGGTTGGCCAGTACGCCGGTCATCGTGTCGAGCAGTGCCATGTCGATCTGCTGCCCGCGCCCGGTCCGGGTCCGCATGTGGAGGGCGGCCTGGATCGCGATGACGGCATAGAGTCCGGTCATGATATCGGCCAGCGCCACGCCGATCTTCTGCGGCGCTCCGTCCGGTTCGCCGGTCAGGTCCATGATGCCGCTCATGCCCTGTACGATGAAGTCGTATCCGGCGCGCGGCGCATAGGGACCATCCTGCCCGAAGCCGGTGATCGAGCAATAGATCAGGCGCGGATTTGTCGCCGACAGGCTGTCGTAATCCAGGCCATAGCGGGCAAGGCCGCCCAGCTTGAAATTCTCGATCACCACATCGGCGTCGGCGATGAGCGCGCGGACCTTTGCCTGTCCCTCTGGCGTGGCGAAGTCGGCGACGACCGAGGTCTTGCCGCGATTGGCCGCATGGAAATAGGCGGCGTCCTGTGTGCCGTCCGGGTTGGGAATGAAGGGCGGCCCCCAGCGGCGCGTGTCGTCGCCATCGGGGCTTTCGACCTTGACCACCTCCGCGCCGAGATCGGCCAGCACCTGTCCCGCCCAGGGACCGGCGAGGATACGGGCGAGTTCGACGACTTTCAGTCCGGCGAGGGGAGCGGGTTTTGTCATCCTAATTCCTCCCCATCGTCAGATGGGGAGGGGGACCGCGCCCGAAGGCCGTGGTGGAGGGGCCGGGGCATAAGCCCCTCCACCATCGCTGACGCGATGGTCCCCCTCCCCAAGCATAGCTTGGGGAGGAATGGGGACTTGCTCAAAACGCCGCGATCCCGGTGATGGCGCGGCCCAGGATCAGCGCATGGACGTCGTGCGCGCCTTCATAGGTGTTGACCGTTTCCAGGTTCATCAGGTGGCGCATCACCTGATATTCACCCGAAATGCCGTTGCCGCCGTGCATGTCGCGGGCGACACGGGCAACGTCCAGGGCCTTGCCGACATTGTTGCGCTTCACGATCGAGATCATCTCGGGCGCGAACCGGCCTTCGTCCATCAGCCGTCCGACACGAAGCGACGCCTGCAGGCCCAGCGCGATCTCGGTTTCCATGTCGGCCAGCTTCTTCTGGTACAGCTGCGTCGCGGCCAGCGGCCGTCCGAACTGCTTGCGGTCCAGGCCATATTGGCGTGCCGCGTGAAAACAGAATTCCGCCGCCCCCAATGCCCCCCAGCTGATGCCGTAGCGCGCGCGGTTGAGGCAGCCGAACGGCCCCTTCAGTCCCTCGACATGCGGCAGCAGGGCGTCTTCGCCGACCGCCACCTCGTCCATCATCACCATGCCGGTGATCGAGGCGCGCAAGGACAGCTTGTTCTCGATCTTCGGCGCGGACAGGCCCTTCATGCCCTTTTCCAGCACGAAGCCCCGGATCGCGCCACCATGCGCCTCCGACTTGGCCCAGATTACGAAGACGTCGGCGATGGGGGAGTTGGAAATCCAGGTCTTGGCGCCCGACAGCACATAGCCGCCATCGACCTTTTTCGCCGTGGTGCGCATGCCCCCGGGATCGGAACCGGCATCGGGTTCGGTCAGGCCGAAACAGCCGATCCACTCGCCGCTCGCCAGCCTGGGCAGGTAACGGCTCTTCTGTTCGTCGGAGCCGTAGGCATGGATTGGATACATGACCAGGCTGGACTGCACGCTCATCATCGAGCGGTATCCGCTGTCGATCCGCTCCACCTCGCGGGCGATCAGGCCATAGGCGACATAGGATGCGCCCACGCCACCGAACTCTTCGGGGATGGTGGGGCCGAGCAGGCCCAGCTGACCCATCTCGCGGAAGATGTCCGGGTCGGTATGTTCGTTGGCAAAAGCGTCGATGATGCGCGGGGTCAGCCGGTCGTCGGCATAGGCGCGCGCGGTGTCGCGGATCATCCGCTCGTCATCGGTCAGCTGGTCGTCGAGCAGGAACGGGTCCGCCCAGTCGAACTTGCCCATCGGGGACATTGGTTTCTCTCCTTATGTCCCCGCTTCTCGGGAAGGCCGGGGGTTTTGTCCACCCCCGGTGCCTATTCCTCCGCTGCAAGGGGAGGGGAACCATGCGCAGCATGGTGGAGGGGTGTCACCCGTGGTGAGGGCAGGAAACCTCGCCGACCGGGGGCCACCCCTCCGTCAGGCCTGCGGCCTGCCACCTCCCCTGCAAGGGGAGGAAAGACCGGCTTACAGCTTGAAGCTGAGCGTTGCGCGCAGGTCGCGACCGGCCAAAGGCGCGAAGTCCTTCAGGACGCTGGCATGGCGGCGCGCATCCACGTCGAAGATGTTGTTCGCCGACAGGGTCAGTGTCGTCGGATTGACCGCGCCCCAGGGCTTCAACTGGACCGAGGCGTTGACCAGCGTGAAGCCGTCGGTCGGCGTTTCCAGGCCCAGCACGCGGGTCTGTTTGAAGCTGCGCTCTACCTCGACGCGCGCATTCACGCTCTCAGAGTGCGCTTCCAGCCCGCCGAGCAGGCGCAGCGGCGGGATGCGCGGGGCGGGGCCGGTGCCGATGATCTGGGCATGGACATAATCGCCCAGCAGGTCGGCATTGATCGCATATTGGCCGATCGTGGCGAGGCGCAGCGAGCCCTCCGCCTCGATGCCGTAATAGCGGGCATCGGCCTGGGTATAGGCGAAGCAGGGCAGGTCGACCTCGCGGCCCGAGGGCGCGGCGGCGGCTTCGCACGGACGCTGCTGGACCAAGGCGTCGTAGATATAGTTGGAGAAGCGGTTGTAATAGGCCGAGGCGTCGAAGCTATAGCCTTCGCCATGCCCGTGGACGGTCGCCTCGATACCCCAGCTCGACTCCTTCTTGAAGTCCGGATTGCCCAGTTCATAAGCTTCGGTCCCGGCATGGGGGCCGTTGGCGAACAGCTCCTCGGCGGACGGCGCGCGCTCGGTGCGCGACAGATTCAGGCCCGCCCGCCAGTCGGGCGCGAAGCCGTAGCTGGCGCCGATCGAGCCTGAAAAGGCGTCGAAGCTGCGCTGGCCCCGGAAGAAGCGGTCGTCGCTGACGGCCGTGCGCGCAGTCAGCGAGGTGTGCTCGTAGCGCGCACCCGCCTCCATCTTGAAGGCGCCGCGATCCAGCTGTTGCAGGGTGAACAGGCCGACCTGCGCGGTGTTGTTGCGCGGCAGGAACGCCTCCTCGCCGCGCACATCGAAGTCGCGGTTGAAGAACTGGACGCCGGACGCGCCCTGCCAGCCGTTCCGCTTGGTCTGGACCAGTTCCAGGCGGCTCTCGATACCCTTGTTGTAAAAGGCGGTGCCGACCTCGCCACTCTCCTCCAGCTCGAAATGGCGATATTCGGCAGCACCGGCGCGCAGGCGGATGCGGTCGAGGAATCCGCCGCCCGTCTCGATCTCGCCGCGCAGGTCGAGGCGGTTCTGGACCAGGCTGAGGCGCGGGGCTTCGGGTTCCTCGCCCCCCGGCGTCAGGGTGTAGCGGACCGGCACGCCGTACAGGCTGTCATAATGGCTGTAGGCGATGCCCAGCGAGCCGGTGTCGGTGATCAGCGACCCGCCGACACCCGCCGTCCAGGTCTCGCTGGCGGTGTTGGGCAGGCGACCGCGAAGGTTCGCGACCCGGCCGAAGTCGAGCGGATCGTTGGGGGCCTGCGCCGCCGACGCCTGCGCCTCGGCACGGGCGCGGGGGGACAGGACATAGCCGCCGATCTTCAGGTCGTCGGTCTTCAGGTACGAGCCATCGGCGTGCAGCACGAACTGCTTGCCGACCGCGACATCCGTCGCGCCCGCCACCGAACGCTCGGTCGCGGCCGAGCCATAGGTCGCCATGCCCGACAGGCGATAACCCTTTTCCGGCACCGAGCGCGGGATGCGCGTGTCGATGACGTTGACCACGCCGCCCACCGCCGACGATCCGAACAGCAGCGCCGAGGGACCGCGCAGCACCTCGACCCGCTCGGCGAGCAGCGGGTTGATGACGACGGCATGGTCGACGCTGGTGTTCGACACGTCGATCGAACCGATGCCATCGGTCAGCACGCGGATACGCTCGCCCTGGAAACCGCGCAGCACGGGGCGTGAGGCGTTGGGGCCGAACGAGGTCGCCGACACGCCCGGCTGGCGCGCCAGCGTCTCGCCGATGGTCGGGCGGATCGAGCGTTCCAGTTCCGCGCCGGTGACGATCGAAGTGCCCGACAGCACATCGGCCTCCGACTGCTGGACCGGCGCGGTCACGACGATCTCGCGGCCGCGATTGGCCGCCGTGGCGTTGGTGGTCTGCGCGGCGGCGGGAGCGGCCAGCAGGCTGGCAAGCGCGGTGACGGACAGGCCGGACAGGAGAACGGGCTTGAACAAGGGACGGCTCCGATTTGTGATGCCTTGCCGACTACAGTCTTGTTACAACATATCAAGGAAAAATTCATGCGCCTGTCATCCGTTCGCCGCGTCCAGGCATAGCAGGACGCGCAACCCGCGCGGTTCCGTCTCCACCGCGATGTCGGCGATCAGGTCGCGGCCGAGCGGAATGTCCGCTTCGGGCAGGGCAGCCAGCCAGCGGGTCAGGGCGGGGCCGGGCATGGCGTCGAGCGTCAGGACGATCACCGATCCGCTGAACGTCACCGAACACCAGGGTTCGACCATGGCGACCGTCAACCGCACCGCGCATCCGGCGCGCGCCGCATGGGCGACCAGCGTGCGGGCCAGCCGTTCGCCACGATCGGCGGGGCGGCGGCTGGAGGTGGTGCGCGGCGACGGGGCGCGCTCGATCCGGGCATGAACGGTCATGCGGTCTGTCCCTTGATGAAGGCGGTGACGCGCGCGATCATCTCAGGCCCCGGCTCGCGTCCCTTGCGCAGGTCGCTGACCAGCCGGGGATCATTGACCGCCAGCCGCCCGAACTTCGTCTCGGGCATGAGGCTGGCCTTCAGATAGCGGTCGATCACTCCCAACAATTCCATGGACATTCTCCCAAAGTCCGATTCTTGTTCCGATGTTCATGATCTGTTCTGATTTCCAACTTGTCTAGGAAAATTCCTATGCCTATATTCGGGAGCATGGCAGGCATGGACATCAGGACGACATTACAGGCGCTTGCGGCGGATGCCGGGGTCAGCCTGGCGGCCTTGTCGCGGATGATCGGCCGCAACGACGCCTATCTCCAGCAGTTCGTGCAGCGCGGCAGCCCACGTGTGCTGGCGGAAGCCGACCGGCGGCAGCTGGCGGAGTTTTTCGGGGTGGCCGAGGCGCGGCTGGGCGCGCTGCCCGAAACCGGACCGATGCTGGTCCCCCGGCTGGCGGTCGCGGCGTCGGCGGGGCCGGGGGCGACGGTCGATGACGAGGTGATGATCGGTGTCGAGGCGATCGATCGCGGGTTGGCGAGGCGGCTGGGGCTCAGCGACGGGGCGGCTTCGGTGATCCGGGTGCGGGGGGATTCGATGGCGCCGGGGCTGCTCGACGGCGATCATCTGGTGGTCGATCAGCGCGACGTCCGGCCCAATGCGCGCGGCGGGCTTTACGTGATCCGGGTCGGCGAAGTGCTGATGGTCAAGCGGGTGCGGCTGGCGGCAGGGGGGCTGGTCGCGACCAGCGACAACCCCGCCGCGCCGCCGGTGCCGGACGGTCCGATCGCGGTGATCGGTCGCGTCGTCTGGCAGATGCGGCTGCCGAGCTGATCCTCCCCGCTCGCGGGGAGGGGGACCGTCGCGTCAGCGACGGTGGAGGGGGATTGCGACGAGGGACGACCTTTGTGGAAGCCCCCCCTCCGTCAGGCCTTCGGCCTGCCACCTCCCCGAACCGGGGAGGATTATGATTTACCTACCCCACCACCAGATCAGCAGCGCCACGACGATCCCGATCGCCAGACCGATCAATACCCCCATGGTGACCTCGCCGGTCGCCAGCCCCGCGACGATCCCGCCGACCACGCCCAACGCGATGAAGATGCCCCCGGCATGAGCGGAAGACTGGGGAGGGCGCGGTATTTGCGGGTCGTTCATGGCGCCATTCCTGCCATGCGCGGGGGCACGAAACCAGCCATCCATGGTCGAAATCGGGTTAACCATTTCAGGGGGTGGTTAAATTCATAACCCGCGCCTAGGGGTGCCCTCCGAAGTTTCACGGCGCGGTTCCGGGGGGAGATTCCATGCGCGATTTTCGCGACGCTTATGTCGCGCCATTCCTGACCGGTCGAGATGTGGCGGACGCCGCCGAGATGATGGAAACCTTTGGCCTGGCGGCGAGCGGCGAAGCCGCTGCCCGCGCCGATCGCAGCCGCGACCAGGGCAATCACATCCATTTCTGTCGCTGGCGCCAGATCGAGCGGCTGATCGACCTGCTGTCCTGCCAGGAGGCGGTCGGCACCGTTCACTAGGTGTCTGGTCGCGACATGTGGTCGATCCGGCCGATGGTGACGACCATGACTTCGGCCTTCACGGCGTCGTTTCCCCCGTCGACCGGCCGGCCTCCGGTCAGAAGCGAAAGCGCAATTCCGCCAGCATGGTCCGGGGTTCGCCCGGGAAGCTGCCGCTTTGCAGCGAGAAGCCGGAGGCGGCATAGCGTCTGTCGAACAGGTTATCAACGCGCAGCATCAGCTCCATGATGCCCAGCGACTTGGTGATCGAGGCATCGAAGATCGTATAGGGCTGTACCGCCTGGCCCGACAGGCTGATCCGGCTCGACAGATATTCGCCACCAAAGCCGATCGCGGTGCCGATCGGGGCGAACTGATAACGGGTCCAGAAGCCGAGCTGGTGCTGCGGCGCATTGGCGAAGCGGTTGCCGACCGCATTGGTCAGCGACTGGCCCGCAACGGTGCCGGTGATCCGGGTGTCGTTATAGGCGTAATTGGCCATCAGCGCCCAGCTGGGCGTGATGTCGGTCGCCAGGTCGATCTCGATCCCCTTGCTCGTCACCTGGCCGATGGGGCGCAGCTGATCCTGCCCGTTGACGGGCGCCAGGCTGGGATCGACCTGAAGCATGTTGCGGCGGACGATCCGATAGACCGCCGCATTGGCCTGGAGCCGCCCGCCCAGCAGCACCGACTTGACGCCGCCTTCGACCTGCCCGCCCGTGACCGGCGCGAAGGGGCCGCCCGCATCGGGATTCTGGTTGGCGGCGCTTTGCGGCTCGAAACTGCCCGACCAGCTGGCGTAGAGCGACACGTCCTTGCGCGGCTTGACGATCGCCCCGGCGCGATAGGTGAAGCGGCCGTCGCTGTAGGACGGGTTCGCGGTCACCCGCCCGGCGGTGGTGGTGGTCACCGCGTCGTCGAACTGGTCGTAACGGACACCGCCGACCAGCAGCAGCGCGTCGGTGACGCTGACCTGATCCTGAAGATAGGCGCCCTTGCGCCGGGTGCGGGTATCCGTCTTGGCGAAGGGCAGGGCGGCGGCGCGGGCCACGTCGCGGCCGGTCGCGGTATAGACCGGCTTGCCGAGGCTCAGCGGCGTGACGCCCGAGCGCAGGATGCGCGAGTTGAGGATGCTGGTTTCGTCATACCAGTCGGCACCCGCCTGGAATTTGTGGACCATGCCGAACAGCGGCACTTTTGCGGTTGCGTTGGCCATGAAGGACAGGCCGTCGACGTCGCGGATCTGGTCGCGGAACTCGCGCGCGATCAGGTCGGAGCTGCCGCTCACGAAGCCGCGGGCCTCGTGATATTGCTGGGTTTCCGTCGCCTTGAAATAGCGCGCGCCCGCGTCGAAAGTGATCGCGTCGCCGATCTCGGTGGCGTAGCGCGCCTGATAGGCCTGCGACTTCAGATGGAGGAAGTCGGTGGGTTCATTGGCGTTCCAGCGGATATCGCCCAGGAAATTGCCGTCATTGTCGACCGGCACGCCGCGCAGCCGATTGCCGCGCAGGAAATTGTCATAGACCGTGGCCTGCACGGTCAGCTTGCCGCCCTGGTTGGTGCGGAAGGACAGGCCGCCATCGCCGATCAGCGACGTGTTCTTCGTATTGTAGCGAAAGGGCTTCATCGCCTCGTAGAAGCCGCCCAGGCGATAGGTGACGACGCCGTCCGCATCGACCTTGCCCGTCGCCTCCGACGAAAGGCCCGCACGATCGTAATTGCCCAGCGTCGCGACCGTGCGCAACGCACTGACCTCGCTGGGCGTCTTCGAGACGTAGTTGATGATGCCGCCCGGCGATCCGGGACCGAAGAACAGACCTGCGGGTCCCTTCAGCACCTCGACCCGGCTGACGGTGAACAGCTGCGGCACCGAGAAACCGATAAAGGGATTGCCGCGCTGACCGTCATAGAAGGACTGGTCCTGTCGAAAGCCGCGAAAGGTGACGCCCGCATAGCTGAAGGCGCTGACGCCCGAGATGTTGCGATAAAGATCGGTCGCGTCGCGCGCACCCTGGTCGGTGATCAGATCCTCATTGATGACCTGCAGCGCCTGCGGAATGTTCAACGGATCCTCGGCTACCTTGCCGACGGTCGTCGTGTCGACCCGGTAGAGATGCTGCGCGCGCCCGGTCACGACGATGTCCTCGCCAGGGGGAGGGGTGTCCGCGATGGGGTCCGTCATCGCCGCCATGGCGGGGGCACAGATCATCAAGGCGGCCAGGCTGGCCGCACCGTTCAGGACATTCATCGCTTAACCCCCTTATCGCTATCGACTCGCATTAACGGCCATAACGTCGGGGCGCAACCATGGTTTGCGGCGGCGCCGCGAAGGACCCGTCAGCCCTGCAACCAGTCGCGCAGCAACATGGTCACTTCGCCGGGGCGCTCGATCGGGGCCAGATGGCCGCAATGGCGGATCTCGTGGAAACGCGCGCCCGTGATGCGGTCCGCCAGCGCGCGTGCGTCGGCGGGCAGGCAGATGCGGTCGCGATCGCCCACCGCGACCAGCGTCGGCACCCGCACCGCCGCGATGGCGGGGGCGATGTCGGGACGGGCGAGCAGGGCGCGTTGCTGCCGCTCGAACACGGCGGCCCCGACGCGCTCGGCCATGGCCTGCACCGGGCCGCTGACGATCGGGGTGAGGGCCGGGTCGGCATGCGGCGCGGTGGCGAGCAGGCCCTGGTCGGCGACGGTGCGCGGGCGCATCTGCATCGAGGCGCGGGTGCCGAACAGCGCCACCCGCTGCACCCGGTCGGGGGCCTGGCGGACGATCTCCAGCACGACATAGCCGCCCAGGCTGACGCCCGCGACCGCGAAGCGCGGCGGGGCATGGGCCAGCACGCGCGCCGCCATCGCCTCCAGCGTGTCGTCGACGGTCAGGTCGCCCAGCATCGGATGGGTGATGTCGCTCAGGTCGACGACCTGTCTTGCCCAAAGCTGTCCGTCGCATCCCATGGCGGGCAGCAGGACGAGGGGCGGCGCGTTGCGGATCATGGCTATGTCTCCCGGAGATTGAGGTTGCGCGGAGGCGTCAGGCGAACAGGGTCAGGAGGCCGCGCGACGGGTCGGTCAGTCCTTCCCAGATCATCTTGCCCGCGACCCACAGGATGACGAGCAGACCGACATAGGCGAGCCAGCGATAGCGCTCGATCACGCGCGCCAGGACATTGGCGGCGAGGCCCATCAAGGCGACCGACAGGATCAGGCCGATGGCGAGGATGCCCGGATGGTCGCGCGCCGCGCCCGCGACCGCCAGGACATTGTCGAGGCTCATCGAGATGTCGGCGACCGCCACTGCCCAGGCGGCGGCCCAGAAGCGGCGCGGGGCCTGTTCGGCGAGGGGATCGTCTTCGCCCGCACCACCGCGCAGCTCGCGCCACATCTTCCACGCGACCCAGACCAGCAGCAACCCGCCCGCCAGCACCAGCCCGACGATCTGGAGCAGCTGCGTCACCACCAGCGCGAAACCGATACGCAGGACCAGCGCGGCGACGACCCCGACCAGGATCACCTTGCGCCGCATCGCCGGGGGCAGCCCCGCCGCCAGCGCGCCGACGACGATGGCATTGTCGGCGGCCAGCAGGACGTCGATCATGACGACCTGGGCAAAGGCGGCGAGCGCGGCCGGAGAGCCGATCGCGGCGAAGTCGGCGACGATATGCTGCCAGAGCGTTGCCATCGGATCAGCCCATCAGCGGGAAGGCGAGAGCCGCCATCCCGACCAGCGTCATGACCACGCATACCACGGCGGCGGGAACCAGCGTGAAGCGCTGGTGATCGGCGAGATCGATGCCCGCCAGGCTGACCAGCAGATAGGTGGACGGCACCAGCGGGCTGAGCAGATGGACCGGCTGGCCCATCAGCGAGGCGCGGGCGATCGCCATCGGCGACACGCCGTAATGCGCCCCCGCCTCGGCCAGGATCGGCAGCATCCCGAAATAAAAGGCGTCGTTCGAGATGAAGAAGGTGAAGGGCAGGCTGAGCATCGCGGTGATCGGCGCCATGTACGGCCCCAGGACCGGCGGGATGAAGCCGACGACTTCCTGGCTCATCGCCTCGACCATGCCGGTGCCCGACAGGATGCCGGTGAAGATACCGGCCGCGAAGATCAGCGAGACGACCGACAGGACGTTACCGGCATGGGCGGCGATCCGCTCCTTCTGCTCGGCGACCTGCGGATAGTTGACGATCATGGCGATGGCGAAGGCCAGCATCATCAGCACCGACAGCGGCAGGATGCCCGACACCAGCCCGGCGATCAGCGCCAGCGTCAGCGCGCCGTTGAACCAGCGCAGGTGCGGGCGGCGGGCCTCGGGGAACTGCGACACGGCCATGCCGGTGAAGGCGGTCGGTTCGTTGGCCTTCACATGGCCGATGCGGCGGCGCTCCTTGCGGCCGAACCAGATCGCCAGGCCGATCAGGAAGGCAAGCCCGGCGATCATGCCGGGGATCAGCGGCAGGAAGAGGGTGGCGGGATCGAGCTTCAACGCGCTGGCGGCACGCGCGGTCGGGCCGCCCCAGGGGGTCAGGTTCATGATGCCGCTGGTGCTCATGAGCAGGCAGCACAGGTACAGCCGGTTCATGTCGTAGCGCTTGTAGAGCGGCAGCAGGGCGGCGATGGTGATGATGTAGGTCGTCGACCCGTCGCCATCCAGGCTGACGATCGCGCACAGCACCACCGTGCCGATCAGGATCGCCATCGGATCGCCATGGACCACCCGCAACAGTCGGTTGACCAGCGGATCGAACAGGCCGGTATCGGTCATGATCGAGAAGAACAGGATGGCGAACAACAACATCACGCCGGTCGGCGCGAGGTTCTTGATACCGTCGATCATCATGTCGCCCAGGCCGGAGGCGAAACCGGCGATCAGCGCGAAGGCGGTCGGCACGACGATCAGCGCGACGAGCGGGGTCATCCGCTTCGTCATGATGAGCGTCATGAAGGTGGCGACCATCAGGAAGCCAAGCAGGGCAAGATCCATCGAAGGATGCTCCAGGGAAGGAGGAAAGGACGTTTCGAGTGTGATGACGGGAGGCCGATCCACCCCTCCCCTTCAGGGGAGGGGCCGGGGGTGGGGCGCTTCCCGCGAGCGCGACGCTTGTGGAGAGGCCCCACCCCAACCCCTCCCCTGAAGGGGAGGGGCTTCGTTCGGATTCAAGTCATGTTCAGAAGGTGACGGCGATGCGGGTGCCGATCGTCTCGCCGCTGTCGGGGCCGGTGAAGGCGCCCGCGCGATTGTCGGTGTCCCAGTGGACCCAGTTGAACTGGAGCCGGGTGAAGCTGTTGAGATACCAGTTGACCCCCGCCGTCGCGGCCCAGCCGCGCCCGCCGGTCAAGAGGCTGGTGTAATCAAGGTTTTCATAGCGCGCGGTCAGCTCGATCGCGCCCGGTCCGCCCTCGAAGATCGGCTTCAGCACGCGCGGCTGGCCGAAGCTGCCGAGACGCGGGTTGTACGGCGGCAGGTCGCCGGTGACGAACCAGCCGCCCGACAGGCTCCACGCCTTGCTGAGGAAATCGGGGCGGCCGCCGGTCAGGCGCGCGCGGCGCTCGCCCGCCTCGGCCATGACCCAGACGGGGCCGACATAGCCGCCCAGTTCCGCGCCATAGCCGGTGGTGCTGCGCCCGCCGAGCAGCGCGCCGGTCGATACGCGCAACGCGCCGTTGAAGCGGCCGCCGATCACCGTGTTGCGGGTCAGCGTGGTCGCCGCCGACGACAACGCCTCATCAAAGCCCCAGAGGCCGACATGCAGGACCGAATGGTCGGTCTTGATCGGGTTCCAGTGCGCGCGGCCCAGCACGGTGCGACTGTCGCTCACCGCTTGGTTGCCGTCGATCCGGTCACCGGTCAGGGTCAGCGAGGCGTGGCCCGTCTTCCAGAACAGGCGCGGCATGATGCCGACGCCGTAAAAGCCGCGCTGCGGGATGATGGCGGTGGAGACGACGGTGCGCTCCATGAACGGCGTCGAATCCGATCCCGTCGAACCCTCGAACCCGCGATCGTTGAACAGGTGCCCGGCGCGCACGTCGTAATCGAGGCCCGGTCGGATGCGGTTGCGCCAGCCGATGAAGGCGGTGACGATATCGACCTCGTTTTCCGAGAAGTCGGACTCGAACTGGTAGAAGAAGTGCGTTCCGACGCCGCCTTCCAGGCCCAGGCGCAGCGCGCGCATCCCCGTGGTCGTGATGTTGCGCCCGTCATAGGCCGATCCGAAGGTCGAGCTGACATCGGTCAGGATGCGACCGCGCGGCTTGAAGGTGTAGATGCCGTCCGCCGAGTGGAAGACGGGCAGGCCCGCGCCCCATTCGGTCGTCACGCCCGCCGCATTGGCCTGCCGCGCCTGCGCGACGTCGCGCTCGGCGGGGCCGGGTGGCACCAGCTGCGGCGCGAAGGGACGGGTCACCGTATCACGACCGATCGTGTCGCTTTGCGCCAGTTGCGGCGCGGGCGGCGTGGTCGGGGCGGGGGCCGTGGCGGCGACCGGAGCGGGCGCGGCAGCGGTCGTGCCTTCCAGCCGGTCGAGCCGGGCGCGCAGGGTCGCGATCTCGGCGGCCTGCTGGCGCACCAGAGCGGCAAGGTCGTCGTTGCTCGGCGTCTGGGCCAGCGCGGGGGTGGCGGCCAGCAGGGCGACCAGCGCGGTGGCGGTTCGGATCGAAGTCATCACTTGGAGGCCTCTTGAGCAAGAGTGGCGCGCCAGTCGGCCAGGAAGCGGCGGCGCTTGATGGTGTCGAGATTGACGAGAAGCTGTGGCCCGACGCGGATCGGGCGCTGCTGTTCGCGCGACAGGCGGGGCGCACGGACATCGGCCCGCACCGGCAAAAGCCATTGCTTCGCGAGCAGCGTCTGCCCGGTGCGCGACAACAGGAAGTCGAGGAACAGCCGCGCCGCCGCCGGATGCCGGGCGTCGCGCGCGATGAAGGCGACGCGCGAGGCGATGATCGTATAGTCGCGCGGGAAGACCACCCGGATATTCGGGTCGCGCATCGCCCGGGTCAGCGCATAGGGGCCGACCACATTGTACGCGATGGCGATCCGCCCCGCCGACACCGCATCCAGCATCGGCTCGGTCGTTCGTGAAAGGATCGGCCGGGTCGCCGCGATCGCCTGCACCAGCGAGCGGGTGTCGCGGGTGATCGCATGATCCTCGGTCAGATAGAGATAGCCGACATTGGACCGGGCGGGGTCATAGGTGGCGGCCTTGCCCATCAGCGCGCCGCGACGGGTGCGGAGCAATCGCTCGAACGCCTCATGGGTGCGCGGCACTTGCGCGGCGGGGATCAGGCGGCGATTGACGACGAAGGCGACCGGCTCGGCGGTGACGCCGTAACCCATATTCTTCCACACCGCCGTGGCGGGGAGCGCGGGTTTTTCCGGGCTGAGATAGCCTTGCGCATAACCGTCGTTGATCAGCTTGGCCTGCAGGTCCATCGCCGAGGACCAGACCAGATCGGCCCCGGCGGCGCGGCGGCGCGCCTCGGCGACGACGCGGTCGTAGATGGTGCTCGATTCCAGATCGTCATAGCTGACCTGGACGCCGGGATAGGTGCGGCGGAACGCGGCGATCAGCGGCTGCATCGCGGAAGTGTCGGCATTGCCATAGATGCGCACCATGCGCTCGCCGCGTGCCTCGTCGACCAGCGCGTCATAGGAGCGGGGATAACCGGCCGGGCGCTGCGCATCGGCGTGAGCGGGCGCGACGGCACCCAGCATCAGCATCGATAGAATTACCATTCGCATCGTTCAGGTCCTCTCGCTTCCCGCCTCTGGGTTCGGGTAAGCTCAATGCCATGGATTATCCCGCCAAGCTGTCATCCGCCTTTCACGCAAGGCCCGCGTCATGCGGATTCTGATCGTCGAGGACGATGCGGCGCTGGCGCGCGGGATCGTCGCGTTGTTGCGCGCGGCGGGCCATGCGGTCGATCATGTCGCGACGGGCGAGGACGCGCTGATGGTCGCGGCGGATGAAGCCTATGCCCTTGTCGTCCTGGATGTCGGGCTGCCCGATATTGACGGCTTCTCGGTGCTCCAGACGCTCCGGCGGCAGGGCAACCGGGTGCCGGTGATGATGCTGACCGCGCGCGATGCGCTGGACGACCGGGTGCGCGGGCTGGACCTCGGCGCGGACGATTATCTGCGCAAGCCCTTCGCGCCGGAGGAACTGGAGGCCCGCATTCGCGCGCTGGGGCGGCGGCGCGGGGGCGATCCCACGCCCGAGCTGGTGGTCGGCGCGCTCGTCCTCGACCGTTCGCGCGGCGCGGCAAGGGTGGGGGAGCGGACACTCGACTTGCGTCGCCGCGAATGGGCGGTGCTCGACGCGCTGGCCACCCGCGCCGGGCAGATCGTGCCGCGCGAGACGCTGCAATCCGAGGTGTTCGGCTATGACGAGCCGGTCGGCCCCAACGCCATCGAGGTGAACATTACCCGGCTGCGCGGCAAGCTGGCCCCCGATGGCCCGGCGATCCGCACCGTGCGCGGGGTCGGCTATATGCTCGATGCCCATTGAGCCTCCACGCGGGCGCGCCGTAGCGCTGCGCACCCGGCTGCTTGCCGCGATGCTGGCGCCGATGCTGGCGATCGCGGTGCTGCTGGGGTTGGCGGGGGCGACGCTGATCGCCGATGTGGTTCGCCGGACCAACGACCGCGTGCTGGGTGGCGCGCTGGGCGCAGTGGCCGAGACGGTGCAGGTGGAGCGCGGCGAGGTGACGCTGGACCTGCCCGCCGCCGCTTTCGGGATGCTGGAGAATAGCGAGCGCGACAATGTCTATTACCGGATTGCGGTAGGGGGACGGCTGCTGACCGGCTATGCCGATCTGTCCGCGCCGAACATCGGTGAACTGGCACTCGACACGCCGCGCTTCCGCTTCGCCCGCTACCGCGATCAGGATATCCGCATCGCCGAAGTGCGCCGCGCGCTGCCCCGCATCGACGCGCCGGTCATCGTGCAGGTGGCCGAGACGCTCGACGGTCGCCGTGCGCTGCAACGGCGGCTGGTGGTCGCGCTGGTGCTGGGCGAGTTGCTGCTGGTGGGCGTGGCCATGCTGCTGATCCGCCCCGCGCTCGCCTGGAGCCTGCGGCCGCTGGCGGGCTTGCGCGGCGCGGTGGCGGCGCGGGACACGCGCGCGACGCCGGACCTGTCGCCGCTCGATACCGGGCCGCTGCCGGTCGAGCTTCGCCCGCTTGCCGATGCGTTCGACCATCTGCTCGCCCGGCTGGACAGCGCGACGGCGGGGATGCGGCGCTTTACCGCCGACGCCTCGCACCAGATGCGCACGCCGCTCGCGGTGCTCAAGGTGCAGGTCGCCCTGGCAAGACGTGGCAGTCCGGCGGCACTGGGCGAGATCGCCGACGCCGCCGATCGGCTGGAACATCTGGTGACGCAGTTGCTGGCGCTCGCCCGTGCCGAGGAGGCAGGGGTCGCGCCACCGCGTGAACGGGTCGACCTGCGCGAGGTGGCGGTCGCCGTCATCAACCGCCGCATCGCCCAGGCGATCGAGGCGGGGGTGGAAATCCATCTCGACGCACCCGCCGACATTGCGATCGCCAGCCACCGCACCCTGTTGTTCGAGATCCTGTCCAACCTGCTCGACAATGCGATCCGCTATAATCGTCGCGGCGGTCAGGTGATGCTGACGGTGTCCGACGAAGCGGGGGAGGGGATCAGGATCGACGTGGCCGATGACGGCCCCGGTCTGCCCGATGCCGATCTGGCCCGGCTGGGCGAGCGCTTCACCCGCCTGTCGACCGCCCGCGACAGCGAGGGCAGCGGACTGGGCCTCGCCATCGTCCGCTCGGCCGCATCGCGGCTCGATGCCGCATTGGAGATCGTGAATACCCGCCCGGGCCTGCGCATCACGTTGCGCTTTGGTGCTGTGCTCGGACCGTGATGACATTGCAATAGTCAGGGCGATCCCCTCCCCTGAAGGGGAGGGGGGCATCTCATGCATCCCGCTTCAGAAGCGATCCGCGTCCATCACCTTCGTCCAGGCGGCGATGAAGTCGTTCACGAACTTCTCCCTGGCATCGTCGGCGGCATAGACCTCCGCCACGGCGCGCAGTTCGGAGTTCGAGCCGAAGATCAGGTCGACCGGCGTCGCGGTCCAGCGGGCAGCGCCCGTCGCCCGGTCCTTGCCCTCATACAGGCCCGGTGTCGCCGACTTTGTCCATACCGTGTCCATCGACAGCAGGTTGACGAAGAAGTCGTTGCTGAGCGTTCCCGGACGGGTCGTCAGCACGCCGTTCTTCGATCCGGCGCTATTGGCGGCCAGCGCGCGCATTCCGCCGACCAGCACGGTCATTTCCGGCACGGTCAGGTCCAGCGAGTCCGCCTTGTCGACCAGCGCTTCGGGTGCGCTGACCTCTGCCTTCGGCCCGTAATAGTTGCGGAAGCCATCGGCGACCGGCTCGAGATGGGCGAAGGACTTCGGATCGGTCTGTGCCTGGGTGGCGTCGACGCGACCGGGCTTGAACGGCACGGTGACCGTCATGCCCCCGGCCCGCGCCGCCTGCTCGATCGCGGCATTGCCGCCCAATACGATCAGGTCGGCCATCGACACCTGACGTCCGCTGCGCGCAAAGTCCTTCTGGATCGCGGTCAGCTTCGCCAGCACCGTCTTCAGCTCGGCCGGATCGTTGACCGCCCAGCCCTGCTGCGGGTCGAGGCGCAGCCGCGCGCCGTTCGCCCCGCCGCGCATGTCGGTGCTGCGGAAGGTCGAGGCCGAGGCCCAGGCCGTGCGGATCAGCGCCGGACCCGAAAGGCCCGATGCGAGCACCATCGACTTCAGCCGGGCCTCATCCTCCGCACCGATCGGTGCGAAGCTGGCGGCGGGCAGCACGTCCTGCCAGACATAGGATTCGGTCGGCACGTCCTTGCCCAGATAGCGGGCACGCGGGCCGAGGTCGCGGTGGGTCAGCTTGAACCACGCGCGGGCAAAGGCCTGTGCGAACAGGTCGGGGTTCTTCTGCCAGCTCTCCAGGATCTTGCGGAAGGCAGGATCGTCCTTCAGCGCCATGTCGGTGGTGAACATGATCGGCGCGTGGCGGACACCCGGCAGATGCGCGTCGGGCACCAGCTGCGCCGCCGCCGGGTCGGTCGGAATCCACTGGGTCGCGCCCGCCGGGCTCTTGGTCTTCACCCAGTCATAGTTGAGCAGATTGTCGATATATTGGGTGGTGAACTGGGTGGGTGAGGCCGACCAGGCGCCCTCCAGGCCCGAGGTCACGGTGTCCTGGGCATTGCCCTTGCCGCACTTATTGGCCCAGCCCAGGCCCTGCTGCTCGATGGCACCCGCCGTCGGTTCGGCCCCGACGCAATCCTTCGGGGCGTGTGCGCCATGCGCCTTGCCGAAGGTGTGGCCGCCCGCGATCAGCGCCAGCGTCTCCTCGTCGTTCATCGCCATGTTGCCGAAGGCGCGGCGGATGTCGGCGGCGGCGCCGATCGGATCGTGATTGCCGTTCGGCCCTTCCGGGTTGACATAGATCAGGCCCATGGTGGTCGCCGCCAGCGGCCGCTTCAACGTGCCGTCCGCGTTGCTGCGCTCGGTTCCCATCATCTTGGTCTCAGGCCCCCAGAAGACGACGTCCGGCTGCCACGCATCGACGCGACCGCCGGCAAAGCCGACCGTCTTGAAGCCCATATCCTCCAGCGCGACATTGCCGCTGAGCACCATCAGGTCGCCCCAGCTGAGCTTGCGGCCATATTTCTGCTTGATCGGCCAGACCAGGCGGCGGGCCTTGTCCAGGCTGACATTGTCGGGCCAGCTGTTCAGCGGGTCGAAGCGCTGCTCGCCGCCGTCCGAGCCGCCGCGCCCGTCACCGGCGCGATAGGTCCCGGCGCTGTGCCAGGCCATACGGATGAAGAAGGGGCCGTAATTGCCATAGTCGGACGGCCACCAGGGCTGCGAGCTGTGCAGGACGCGGCGGATATCGGCCTTGACCGCATCCAGGTCCAGGCTGTTGAATTCCTTCCGATAGTCATAGTCCGCACCATAAGGATTGGCGCGGGTGTCCTCATGCTGGCGCAGCGCCGTCAGGTCCAGGCGGCTGGGCCACCAGTCGCGGTTCGTCATGCCGCCGGGGCGGGCGACCACCGGCGCGGGCGGGTCCTGGGTCACGGTCTTGGCGGCGGTCGGGGCCTTGGGCTGGGGGCGGTCGGTCTGCTGCGGCGCGCTGGTCAGCGCGGCGATCATCGCGATCAGGGAAACGGGTGCAATCGGCATGGTGGCCCCTTTGGTTTGTTATTCGTGGTGCGGGGCGCGATTAGAAAACCGGGTCTCTGCAGCAAAGCGAGTTAACCCGATTACAGTCATCGATTGCATTGTGCAGTGCGGTAGCGCCGGATCGGCAACCGGATCGAGGATCGTGGGCCGTATCCGGCGCTCCTCCGCCACACGCCTTGCAAACTCCGACAAATGTGAATTAGGATCGCGCTTATAATATAGAGCTTTCACAGAAGAGAGCGGCGAAGGGTAGCGCGGCCCGAGCGTACAGGCTCGGAAAGCGGCCGTGTGCGTGACGGCATCGATGGCAGGGAGAGCGAGGGATGAAGGCGAACAGACGCGAGATGATCGGGGGGGCGATCGCGGCGGCGGCACTGGCGCCCGCCGCGGCCTCGGCGGTGCCGACGGCGCCGCAGGCCATGGGAGCGGGGCGTGCGCTGAAGGTGCCGCCGCCCTCCCGCTTTACGCCGGACTGGGCGTCGCTGACCGCGGGTTACAGCGTGCCCGACTGGTTCCGCGACGCCAAGTTCGGCATGTGGGCGCACTGGACCGCGCAGTGCGTGCCCGAACAGGGCGACTGGTACGCCCGCGAGATGTATCTGCCCGGCAGCCGCGCCTATAATCATCACCTCAAGACCTATGGCCATCCGGCCGATGTCGGCTTCATGCAGATCCAGAACAGGTGGAAGGCGAATCGCTGGGACCCCGGCCGCTTGCTCGACCTCTACAAGAAGGCGGGCGCGAAATATTTCATGGCGCTGGCCAACCATCACGACAATCTCGACGCGTATGATTCCCAATACCATGCCTGGAACACGACGCGGGTGGGACCGCGCCGGGATATCGTCGGCGAATGGGCGAAGGGCGCCCGCGCCCGGGGGCTGCGTTTCGCCGTGTCGAACCACTCGGCCCATGCCTGGCACTGGAACCAGCCCGCTTATGGCTATGACCCGACCGGCCCGCGGGCGGGCGAACGCTACGACGCCTATAAGCTGACCGCGGCGCAAGGACGCGGGCAATGGTGGGAGGGGCTGGACCCGCAACAGCTTTATACCGGCCGCCACATGCCAATGCCCGACGGCATCAAAACCGAGGCGGAGGCCAATGCCTGGCACGAAGCGACCGACCGCCTGTGGAACGAAGGGGTTCCGGCGAACTCGAACTTCGCGGTCAACTGGCTGCTCCGCGCCAGGGATCTGGTCGAGAAATACCGGCCGGACATGGTCTATTTCGACAATTTCGACCTGCCGCTGGAGCAATATGGCCTGGATTTCACGTCCTGGTTCTACAACCAGTCGATGCAGTGGAATGGTGGTCGCCTGGAAGCCGTCGTCACCAGTAAGATGACGCCGCCGCAGCGGCGCACGGGTATCGTCGACGACGTCGAGCGTGGCGGTAAAAATTATATCGAGCGCTTCCCGTGGCAGACCGACACCTGCATCGGCAACTGGCATTACGATATCGAGACCTATCGGAACGACGGCTACAAGTCGGCGGCGACCGTCATCCATACCTTGTGCGACGTGGTGTCCAAGAACGGCAATCTGATGCTGTCGGTGCCGATGCGCGGGGACGGGACGATCGACGACAAGGAAGAGAAGATCGTCAACGATATCGCCGAATGGATGGGCCGCTATGGCGAGGCGATCTATGCCAGCCGCCCGTGGAAGCTGAACGGCGAAGGCCCGACGCGCGGCAATTCGGGCAATTTCTCCGAAGGGGGTCCCAAGTCCGCCTATACCGCGCGCGACGTGCGGTATGTGACGCGCAACGGCAATCTCCATGCGCTGGTGATGGGCTGGCCCGAGGACAATGTTGCGCGCATGACCCTGCTGGCGCAGGGCAACCCGACCATGCCGGGCCAGATCCAGCGCGTGACGCTGCAGGGCGACAACAGCCCGCTGCCGTTCAAGCGCACCGCCGAGGCGCTGGAAGTCACGCTGCCGCCGGGCGCGCGGCATGAGATCGGCGTCGCGCTGGTGATTTCAGGCAACGGCGTCACCGCCTGATGATGGAAGGGGCCACCTGGGGTGGTCGCTTTCCCTGGACTGGAAAAGGCCTCTAATTGGTCAGGCAAATGAGCTTTACAGCTTGAGCCTCCGGGTTAGACTGATCCGATAACCATGGGGGTGGGCGGATGAAACGGACGGGGATCATGGTCATGGGGGCGGGCCTGGCATCGTTGCTGGGCCTCGCCACTCCCGCCCGGGCCGCCGAGTTCGACCTGACGCGAGCGAGCCTGCTCGCGGCCCCGGACGGCGAGGGGGCCACCCGTATCGCCGCCGAACTTCTGGCCCGCGACCTGACGGCGCTGGGCGGACGGCCGGGCGCGATCGTCGAGGATGCGGCGAACTGTGCCGCGATGTGCGTCGTGATCGGAACGACGGCTTCCCCGATCGTCCAGCGGCTGGCGGCGCAGGGCGGCGTCGATCTGTCGCCGATCTCCGGCGGCTGGGAACGTTATGTCCGGGCCGGGTTCCGCATGGCCGGGCGGCGCTATCTGCTGATCGTCGGATCGGACGCGCGCGGTGCCGCTTATGGCGTGACCGACCTGTCCCGTGCGCTGGGCGTGTCGCCCTGGGAATGGTGGGCGGACGTCACCCCGCGCCGTCGCGAGCGGATCGTGATCGATGACGCCGCGTTCGTCTCGCGCGCGCCATCGGTGAAGTATCGCGGCATCTTCCTGAACGACGAGGATTGGGGGCTGGAGCCCTGGGCGGCCAAGACCTTCGATCCGGAAAAGGGCAATATCGGTCCCAAGACCTATCAACGCGTCTTTGAGCTGATGTGGCGGTTGAAGGCCAACACGCTGTGGCCCGCGATGCACTCGGTCTCGACGCCGTTTTTCGGCGATCCGGGCAATGCGCCGCTCGCAAAACGCTATGCGATCGTCATCGGCAGTTCGCACGCCGAGCCGATGCTCCGCAACAACTTGCGCGAATGGGACGAGGGGCAACGCGGCGGGTTCGACTTCACCCGGCGGCCCCAGGCGATCCTGGATTATTGGCGCGAGCGGGTGGGTGAGACCAGGGGGCAGGAGGCGATCTATACGGTCGGCCTGCGGGGGCTGCATGACGGGCCGATGCAGGGGGTGACGACCACGGCGGCGCGGCGCAGCATTCTGGAGGATGTGGTCGGGCGGCAGCGCGGGCTTCTGGCCAACACGCTGGGCAAACCGGCGGCGCATCTTCCGCAGCTTTATGTCGCCTATCATGAGTTGCAGGAGGCCTATGACGCCGGACTGACCCTGCCCGGTGACGTCACGCTGATGTGGACGGACGACAATTACGGCTATCTGCGTCGGCTCAGCACGGCCGAGGAGCAGAAGCGGCCCGGCGGGGCGGGGGTCTATTACCACCTGTCTTATTGGGGACGGCCGCATGACTATCTGTGGCTGGGCACCACGCATCCCGCGCTGATCCGCGAGGAGATGGGACGGGCGTGGGATGCCGATGCGCGGCGCATCTGGGTGGTCAATGTCGGCGACATCAAGCCGGTCGAATATCTGTCGCAATATTTCCTCGACCTGGCGTTCGACACCAAGCTGCTGGACCAATCCCCGCGCGAGCATCTGCGCCGCTTCATGGCCGAGCAGTTCGACGAGGCGGAGGCGGGTGCGATCGCCGATGTGATGATGCGCTTCTACGACCTCGCCTGGCCGCGAAAGCCCGAATTCATGGGCTTCGGCCAGACCGAATGGGTCACGCCCAACCGCCCGAGCGGCTATGTCCGGTCGGATGGCGAAGAAGCGCAGGCGCGCATCGCGGCCTATCAGGCGCTCGCGGCGCAGGCGGAGGCGATCGGCACGCGTATCGCGAAGGACCGGCAGGATGCCTTTTACGAACTGGTCCTCTATCCGGTGCGCGGCGCGGCGGGGCTGAACACGCGTATCCTGTCACTCGATCTGGCCGAGCTGTACGCGCGCGATCAGCGAGCCAGCGCCAATGCCTATGTCGCGCGGGCGAAGGCGGCCCATGCCAGGCTGGTCGCGGATACGGCGCGCTACAATGCGCTCGCTGGCGGCAAGTGGCGCGGGATGATGGACATGGCGCCGCGCCGCCTGCCGGTCTTTGCCGAGCCGATGTGGCCGAACTGGCAGTCCTCGACGCAAAGCGGCTGCGCCACCAGGCTGTGGGGCGCATGGATCGGGGACGAGAATGTCCTGACCTTCACCCGCGGCATTCCCGCCGCGCGGCCCGTGACGCTGTATCAGCATCAGCCGCAGGCGACGGCCTGGGCTGTGAGCGACATGCCCGCCGGTCTGTCCTTGTCGCAAAGCAAGGGCGAACTGAACGCGCGCGGGGGTTACGAGCAGCGGCTGACCCTGCGCTACGACGGCAAGGGTGCGGTCGGGCCGGTGACGCTGCGCTGCGGCGATCAGCCGGTGGTCGTCCATGCGGCCGCGCTGACCCCGCCCAATGTTGAGCCGGGCACGGCCATCGAGGACGAACGTCGCGTCACCATGCCTGCGCTGACAGCCAGTTATGGCGCGGATTGGGAAGCGATCCCCGATCTCGGCAGTCAGCACGGCGCGCTGCGGGCGAAGCTGACCCTGCCGTCACGCGGTTCGGCGGCGCAGGGCACGCACGCAACATGGCGGTTTGCGACCATGACCGAGGCGGGGGCGACCTTGCATATCGTCGCGCTGCCGACCCATCCGCGCGATCCCGCGCACGGACTTCGCGCCGCCGTCCGGCTGGACGACGGCGACTGGCAGACGGTCGATTTCGCGACCACCGGGCGCAGCGACCAGTGGCGGCAGAATGTGCTGACCAACACTGCGATCGCCGACATCCCGCTCAAGAGCTTTCCCGCCGGGGCGCACGTGGTGGCGATCGTGCCGCTCGACCCCGGCCTGATCCTCGATCGTGTCGAGCTGGTGCTCGACGGCGCCCGCCCGCTCTACGCGCCGCTCGCCTCTGATTCTTGGCCGGAGACTGCCCGATGACCGTGACCCGCCGCACTCTTCTGGCCAGCGGGCTGGCCGCACCCGCGCTGGGGACGCCCGCATTGGCGGTCGACCGTCCGATGGAACTGGACAGCGGCGATGCGCCCGCGCCGTTCGACATTATGCCCGAGCCGCCCTTTATCGCCGATCCCGGCCTGCTGCGGCTGGATGACGGTTGGCTGTTCCACAAGGGCGACATCGCCGTGCCGCCGATCCTGGGGCATGAGGAAAGCTATCAGAATGCCAAGGCCGGGATCGCACAGGGCGCGGCGGCGGTCAGCTATGACGACAGCGACTGGCGCGCGGTCGAACTGCCGCATGACTGGGCGATGGAGGAGGTGGTCGATCCCAAGGCCAATGTCGCGCAAGGCTATCGGTGGCGCGGGATCGGCTGGTATCGCCGCACGCTGAAGGTGCCGAGCGAATGGCGCGGGCGCTATCTGGAGGTGCAGCTGGGCGCGGCGGCGACCAACGCCAAGGTCTGGTTCAACGGCGTCCTCGTCGCGCACAGCTTCAGCGGATACACCGCGATCCTGATCGATATCACCCCCTATGCCCGGTTTGGCGAGGAGCTGAACACGCTGGCCGTCCGCGTCGATGCCGAGACGATGGAGGGTTGGTGGTATGAGGGCGCGGGGCTGTACCGCCACAACTGGCTGGCGGTGCGCGACGGGGTGAGCATCGTCACCGATGGCCTGCACGCCGATCCGCGCCGCGACGGTGCGGGCTGGACGGTGCCGGTCGCGCTGACCGTCTCCAACATCCAGAAGACGGCGGCGACCGTCCGCGCCGAGGCGGTGCTGATCGACCCGGCAGGCCGCACCATCGGCCGGGCGGAGACAGACGTGACCGTCGATCCGCTCAGGACCGCCGAGGCGACGATGGCCATCCCGGTTACGTCGCCGCAGCTCTGGTCGGTCGACCAGCCGACCCTCTACCGGGTGGAGACCCAGCTGCTGCGCGACGGCAAGGCGATCGATGCCCGCGCCACCCGGATCGGCTTTCGCGAGATCCGCTTCGACGCAGCCACCGGCTTTCACCTCAACGGCGTGGCGACCAAGATCAAGGGCGTCTGCGTCCATCAGGATCATGCCGGGGTCGGCGTCGCCATGCCCGATGCGATGTGGGAGTGGCGCATCCGGCGGCTGAAAGCGATGGGCTGCAACGCGCTGCGCTGTTCGCACCATGCGCCCGCGCCCGAACTGCTCGATGCATGTGACCGGCTGGGTATGCTGGTCATGGACGAGAACCGCAACTTCAACCCCAGCCCCGATTATCTGCGGCAGTTGCAATGGCTGGTTCGCCGCGATCGCAACCATCCCTCCGTCTTCCTCTGGTCGGTGTTCAACGAGGAACCGATGCAAGGGACCGAACAGGGATACGAGATGGTCCGCCGCATGGCCGAGGCGGTGAAGGAACTCGACACCTCGCGCCCGGTCACGGCGGCGATGAATGACGGCATGTTCTCGCCGCTGAACGTGTCGGACGCGGTCGATGTGATGGGCTTCAACTATCAGCATCGCCGCTACGACAGCTTCCACGCCGCGCATCCGAACAAGCCGATGACCAGCTCGGAGGATACCAGTGCCTTCATGACGCGTGGCGTGTGGAAGACCGACATGGCCGCGCATGAGGTCAGCTCCTACGACACCGACGCCGCCGAATGGGGCCTGACCCATCACGAAAGCTGGCGGATGATCGATACGCGGCCTTTCGTCGCGGGGACGTTCGTGTGGACCGGCTTCGACTATCATGGCGAGCCGACGCCGTTCGAATGGCCGACGACCAGCAGCGTGTTCGGCATCATGGACCTGTGCGGTTTCGCCAAGATGGCCTTCCACCTGCGCCGCGCGCAATGGGTGGACGATGCGCCCGCGCTTGCCCTCGCGCCGCACTGGACCTGGCCGGGGCGCGAGGGGCAGGCGATCCGGGTGATGGCGCTGACCAATGCCGATACGGTGGAGTTGCGTCTGAACGGCCAGTCGCTGGGCCAGAAAAAGGTCGACCGGCTGGCGATGCCCGAATGGCAGGTGCCCTATAGCGCCGGACGGCTTGAGGCGGTCGGCTATCGCGGCGGGCGCGAGGTGTCTCGCACCGCCGTCGAGACGACGGGCAAGGCCGTCGCGTTGAAGCTGGTCGCGGATCGTGGCGGGATGCTGGGGACGGGCAGCGATGTGCAGCCCTTCACCGTGATGGCCGTCGATGCGAAGGGGCGGGTGGTGCCGGACGCCGATGCGCCGGTCAGCTTTCGGGTGACGAAGGGCGTGGTGATCGGCGTCGGCAATGGCGACCCGAACGACCATGACTCCGAGGTCGTGCCCGCGCGCCGCCTCTTCCATGGCCTGGCCCAGGCGCTGGTCCGGGCCGAGGCGGGGGCGGGTACGCTGATGGTCGAGGCGACCGCGCCGGGCCTGAAACCGGCGCGCGCGTCGGTGCGGGTGATCGCGGCCGAGCCTTTGCCCATGCTGCCCGCGACCCGGCCCGTCGCGATGCTGACCGACTGGAAGCGGAGCGACTTCACCGCGACCCGGCCCGACCCGCTGCGGCGCTATGCGGGCAATGACATGAACAGCCTGGTCTATGCGCGGCCCGGACGGCTGGAGGGGCCGGGCGAGGGCGTCTGGTCGACCTATCGCACCAGCTTCAAGCCCCGCCGCCGGGTGGCCGAGCAGGGCGGCGCGGTGGTCTTTGCCGAGGTCGTCGGGCGGGCCGAGGCCTGGGTCGACGGCGTGAAGCGGGCGGAGAAGGCGGACTTTGCAGGCGCGCCGCTGGTCGTGCCGTTCCCGGCCGGGGCGGGGGAGCGGCAGGTGGTGCTCTTGGTGGAAGCAGAGCCGGGCAGGGCTTCGGGATTGGGGCGGACGATTTCGGTTCGGGAGAGGTGAGTCGCTTGGCCTTCGACTTCGGCGCAAAGCGCCGAAGTTTATCCTGAGCAGCTGGCTTGCCAGCCAGCCGAAGGGCTCAGGCTGAACGGAGGTTGGGTATAGGCACCCCGCTCCGTTCACGCTGAGCGAAGTCGAAGCGCACGCCCCCGACACCTGCCTCAAACCTTCAAGATAATCCCCTTGCGATCCAGCACCCACCCGAACGCACAGCAGACCAGCGTATAGACCAGCGCGCAGAGCAGCGACCCGACCGGCCCCGGCGCGATCGGCTGGAACGCGTTGAGGCCGACCCAGGTGTAAAGCCCCTCGCCATCGATATGGACCAGTTCCAGCACGACGACGAGCAGCTCGGAAAAGAGGTAGATGGCGAGCGGATTGCGCCCCAGCATCTGAAGAAAGGAGCGTCCGAGCGTTACGCCGCGCACCTCGACCAGCCACAGCGTCGCGCCCAGCAGGATCAGGTCCAGCCCGACCGTCAGCGCGACGAACGAGCCGGTCCACAGCTTCTTCGCCACCGGCAGGACCGGCGCGAACAGCAGTGCGACGACGACCAGCGCGGCCCCGATCGCCGCCAGCTTCCCGACCGTCGCGCCATGCTTGCCCCAGCGCTGGATGGCGAGGCCCGTCAGATAGCCCGCGATCACATTGGCGGTCGCGGGCAATGTGCCGAGCAGCCCCTCGGGATCGAAGCCATGATCCTTCTTGTAGAGATGCTCCGGCCCGATCAGCCACAGGTCGAACAGCGTGCCCGCATTCCTGTACCGCCCGAACGCCTCGCCCGTCGGGCTGAGGCCGACGAGGATCGCCCAGTGCGCGACGACCAGGCCGATGGCGGCGATGAGCAGGTGGCTCGGCCGCAGATAGCGCGCGAGCAGCGCCCCCAGCAGATAGCAGAGCGCGATGCGTTGCAGCACGCCGGTAAGCCGGGTGACGGCAAAGGGCTTGGCGATCCAGCTGCCGTCCGCCTGATGCGTGACGAAGGGGAACCAGTACATCAGCACGCCGAGCAGGAAGATCAGCGCGGCGCGCTTGAACACCCGGCGCAGGAAGACATGCTCGGGCATCGGCCGGGTCAGCGCGAAGCTCATCGCGTTGCCGACCGCGAACAGGAAGCTGGGATAGATCAGGTCGGCCAGGGTGAAGCCGAACCACGGCGCATGCTGCAACTGGCTGAACGCGCCGCCCGCGCCCGCCGTGTTGACCACGATCATCAGGAAGATGGTCGCGCCCCGGAACATGTCGAGCGAGGCGAAACGCTCGGGTCTGGCGGTCATCGTCGTCACCGGGCGGTCTCCTGCATCAGCGCGCGGGCCTCGGCCACCGGGTCGGCGGGGGCGCTGACCTTGTAGATGTGAGAGGAGGCAACCCATGCCTTTTCCCAGTCGAGCAGCCTGGCCGTGAACGCGGCGTCGTCGACCGGCCGCCTGGCGGGCGCGGCGGCGCGCGCTTCGGTGAGATAGGCTGTCCAGCGTGGCAGGTAATAATCGGCATACATGTCCGCCCAGGCCTTGGACGCATAATCGCCCAGATGGCCGCGTCCGCCCCAGATCGTTACCTGCGCCTTGGCATTCTGTTCATAGGCGGCCTTTTCGGCGGGGGTGTCGCCATAGGCGCGGGCGTCCGCGATCCAGCTGGCCAGGCTTTCCTGTTGCCCGCCGATCAGATGGTCGATGGCGTGTGCCAGCGCCTTGACCCGCGCCGTCTCTCGGTCTCCGGCGGGAATATCGCCTTTTTGATAGGCGGCGACGGCGGCCTTCACGCTGTCGTCCAGCGACAGGCTGGCGGCGTGACGGGTCAGGTCGACCAGATCATAGCGATAGAGCGGACTCTTCCCGTAAGCGGGCGCAAGCCTGAGCATCGCCGCGATCCCGGCACGCAGTTTCGCGCGGTCGCCCGGTTCGGCGGGATAGGTCGGCGCATCGGCGGCGGGGCGCTTGAAGAAGAGATAGGCCCCGGCGCGCTCGTTCCACCAGCGCGGGGTCCAGTAGCGCACGTCATAGGCACCCGCGACCACATCCTGCCACGCCGTGACCATCGCCGGGTCGCTGCGGCCATAGCGCGCGGCGGTGTAGCGGCTCAGCCAGGGGCCAAGCGCCATGTCGCCGCCCGGCCACGCCACGTCATAGGCATAGTCATAGACCAGGCTGTTGCTGTGCAGCCCCTCCGGGAACATACCGAAGCCGCGGACATTCCCGCGCCCCTTGTCGGCGAACATCGCCGCCACATCCCGGCGGTAGAAATCGGGCGCGCCGTAGACCGGGTTGCTGCCGCCATAATTATGGACATAGCCATAAACCCAGTTCTTGCCGTCGAAGCCGTTGGTGGTCTTCCAGATGCCGGGATAGCGGTCATTGCCGATGTCGAGGATCAGCATCTTCTCGTCCGGCACGTCGCGCAGGAAGGCGGCGATGGCGTCGGGGGTCCAGAATTTCTTGTCCGCCCCGAACAGCCAGCCCTGCATGACCCAGGTCGCCCCCGGCGCGGCGGCGGCGATTGAGGCGTAGAGCCGCTGACCATAGGCGGCCAGCCGGGCATCGCGGACCTCGCGGGGCAGGGCGGCCGCCTTGGTCGCGGCATCGAGCGCGGGGGTGTTGGCGGTCGCGTCGCCATAGGCGGCATGGGCGGTGTCGCTGCCATCCTCCGCGATGGGCGGCACCATCTCGTTGAAGGCGTCGGCGAGGTAATATTTCCCCGGCCCGTACTCGGCGGTGTAGAGTTGCAGGAACCGCTTTGCCAGCGGGGCGAACAGCGGATCGGACGGGTCGAGCCAATAGGTCCCCTCGAACCCCTCCCAGGACCGCATCTGGTAAATGCGCGCCTTCGGATGCGCCTCGGCAAAGGCCTTGGGTACATATCCGGCAAAGGCGGGCAGGATCGGCGTCATGCCCAGGTCGCGCATCCGACCAAGGATACGCTTTTGCAGGTCGTGCTTCTTATCGATCCACCCGGTCGGCAGGGGCGCGCGATAGCCCTCGATATTGCCCATGCGCTGCCATGGCAGGAAGGCGGGGCCGGAGAAGTGCTGGGCGAGCTGCGCCTCGCTCAACCCCTGTTCGCGCCAGAGCTGGCGCCAGACATAATCCTGCCCCTCCATCGCCAGCGGCATGTCGACGCCGTGGACCGCCATCGCGTCGATCTCGCGCTCCCAGCGCGGCCAGCTCCACCAGGGCGTGGTATAGCCGAAGGTACAGGTGTTCAGATAGGCGCGGACGTCGAACGGCGAGGAAACCCAGCCGCTGTCACCGGGCGTCAGGCGGGTCATCGGGCCGACCCGATTGCCCTCCCAGCTGATCGCGAGCCGCCCTTGCGCATTCAGCATCGCCGCCGCCCCGCGCACTGCCGCGACGGGTGAGGAGGCTTCGACGTTCAGCCGGTCATGATCGACCCGGACGCGGTAGCGGGAATCGGTCGAGGGTCGGATCGCCACCGAGACCTGTCGTTCCGGCACGCCCAGCCGCTGGAGCGCGGCGCGCGCCGCCTGCCCGCCATCGCTCTGCGCATGGGCCATCGAGGCGGTGAGAAACAGGGTGCCGATCAGGCCGAGCGTCTTGGGATAGGTCATCACGAACTTCATTGTCCCCGGTTCATACCAAAAGGGAAGGGCGGACCATGGCTGGCCCGCCCTCCAGAGGGGAGGTCTAGAAGCGCGTCGACGCCGAGAGGTAGATGGTGCGCCCCGTCCGGCTGGCGAGCTGGAAGGTGTTCGCGTTGGTCTGATAGGCGTCTTCGTGCGTGTTGTTCAGGTTGATGATGCCCGCCGTGAAGCTGAGATAGCTGGCGGGCGTGTAGCCCAGCGCCAGGTCCATCTGGGTGCGCGGGCGCACCACATGGGTCAGGCCGCCATTGACGAAGAAGCTGGACGCCGCGTCCTGGACGTACGAGCTGCGGTGGTTGACCGACAGCCGGACGCTGAACATCTCGTTTTCCCAGTACGGCGTCAGGTTCCAGGTCAGCTTCGACAGGTCGCGCAGGTTGAAGCCGGTGCCGATCGCGCTGGCATCGGTGTCGACCACGGTGACGTTGCCGACCGCGCCGAAGCCCTTGACGGGCAGGATCGCATCGAAATTCTGCGATGCGCCCAGCTCCAGGCCCTTGATGTGGATGACCCGGTCGTCGTTCAGCACCCGGCTGAAGCTGTAATCGGTCTTCAGGTCCGCCGATTGGCAGTCGCTGACCACGCCGTTCAGTGCGACGCCGTCGAACGAGCCGGGGCAGTAGAATTGGGTGAAGGTGCCGTTCTTCACCGCCTTGTAGAAACCGGCCAGCGTGATCGAGTTACCCTTGCCGTGATAATATTCCAGGCTGACGTCCAGCTGGTTGGCGGTCAGCGGCTTCAACCGGCTCTCGCCCTGCGCGACCGAGACGCTGGGCCGCAGGCTGGTGGTGACGCGGGTGATGGTGTCGGCCATCTGCGTCTGGCTGTTGAGCAGAGGCCGGACCAGCACCTTGGCCGCCGCGATGCGGGCGACGAGGTGCGGGGTCACGTCCAGTGCGAAGCTCGCGCTGGGCAGGACGTTGCCATAATCCTGCACGACATGCTGCTGGCCGAGAAGGGTCGCGTCGCTGCCGGTGCCGTTGGTCAGGCTGCTGGTGACGTTCTGGTGGGTATGTTCGTAGCGGACGCCGACATTGCCGCGCACGGGCAGGTTGAAGATCGTGCCGTCGATATTCGCCATCGCATAGACTGCTGGGATATAACGATCGACGCGGTAGGTGTTGGGCCAGTCGGGCGTGTCGGGCACGCTGATGCCCTTGTCGCGCAGGATCTGCTGCCACAGCGGGGCATTGACCGACAGGAAGCTGCTGGGGATCGCCATCGACCCGCCCAGGAAGTTGTTCACCAGCACGCCGGTCTTCGACAGGTCGGGGATCCAGGCGAACTCGGGGTACGTGACGGGATCGCTGACATCGGCGTCGCGGTCGTGGCGATACGCCTTGGTGTCGAAGCTCTCGTGATGATATTTCGCGCCGAAGACCAGCGCCTTGATCCCGTGCCAGTCGAGATCCTGGGTCAAGTCGGTCTGGACCGCGCGGTCGCGGGCCGACTGGATATGCGTCGCGCCGTCGACGAAGGCGTACCAGGTGCGGTTCGCCATATTGTAGATCGACCCGTCGGTCAGGCTGGCGGTGTTCCACTTGACGTTGAACGGATCGGAGATGTCGAGCTGGCCGCCGTTCGCGAAGCGCACCTCGTCGATGGTCGCCCATTCGTACAGCTTGGCATCGCCCTGGGTATAATGGCCGATCGCCTTGATATGGGTGGTGTCGGTCGGGCTCCAGTTGACCGTGCCGGTATAGGCCTGGGTCTGGAGGTTGCGCAGTTCGGGCTGGTCGTTGTTGTCGACGTTGAAGTTGCTGATATTGATATTGTTCGCGACGCCGTTGGCCTTGCTGTTGACCGTCACCGCCGAGGCGGCCCAGCGGCCGAAGACCATCTGGCGCGTGTCGTAGCGGGTGTGGTCGCGCGAATATTCGCCCTGCAACAGGACCTCGAAATTGTCCTCCGGCTTCCACTGGATCGCGCCGCTGCCCATCAGCTGCTCGGTATCGCGGTCGATCCGGCGATAGCGGAGATTGCCCGGCACCTGCGCATCGGAGGCCCCGGCAACGGTGCCCGGCTGATACCAGTTCTTGATGAACAGATAGTCGCCGCGATCCTTCAGCTTCTGATAGCCGACATCCAGCATGACGCCGATCGTGTCGTCGGCGAAGCGCTTGATATAGGCGGCGTTGACCTTGGGCGTCGCGGCCTTGCGATAGTCGGAATAATAGCCCTTGATGCCCGCGATGAAGCTCGGCCCCTTATAGGCGAGCGGCTTGACCGTATCGATGTTGACGGTGCCGGCCAGCCCGCCCGTATCCATGTCGGCGGTCGGCGACTTGATGACCTGGATCGCGCTCGCCAGATCGGTCTGGATGATGTCGTAGCGGAATCCGTCCTTGAAGTCGGCGCTGGCGAAGGTCTGGCCGTTGATCGTGGTGCGCGCATATTGCGGACCCAGGCCACGGATGCTGATCGTTGAGCCGCGACCGTTGATGTTGGACATCTGGACGCCCGCGATACGCTGGATCGCCTCGGTGATGTTCTGGGCGGGAAACTTGCCGATATCCTCCGACGAGATGCCGTCGGTGATGCGGATGTCGTTGCGCTTGGCGGCGAGCGCCGAGGCGATGCTCTGGCGATAGCCGGTGACGGTGATCTCGTTCTGGGCATCGGCCCCGGCGGTGTCGGTCTGGGGCGTCGCCTGCGCGGCATCGGCGGCGGCGGCGATGCTGGTGGTCGAGGTAGCGGCGGGGCCGCCGGTCTGTGCCATGGCGGGCACGGCGATCATCGCGGATGCGGCCCAGGCCGCGGTAAAGGCGGTCGTGTGAAGCAGGCATTTGCGCCGGAGACGCGACGCGTCGTGGCACGGTGACATGGTCATGCTCTTTCCCTCCCTCTGATCCCGACGCGGGGCACATCGCGCCGGGCTTCCCCGAGACTTTGCCGGACGGGCTATCGGCGGCCGGCGGGAAGCAGGGGGCGTCGGCGGCCGGAACGGGGTGAGCGTTCACGGACCGGGATCGGCCGTCTCATCTGCTGCGTCGGGACGCGGAGCCTGTCCGAAGTCCGCCGTCATAAAGGCCGCCTGATCCTTTGGATCATGTGCGCCCATCACGCCGAAAGACCGAATATTTCTTTCTGCATCGCGGTGTTGTAATCTTATGGTCTTATCGGTGACATGGAATGGTCATGCCTGTCAACGGGGTGGAAAGCGGTTTCACGCGGAAATTGGTCAGGACAATGGCTGGCAGAAAATAGCCGTTTAATATCAATATTTTACGATTGTGAATATTTTGCCATTTCAGGTCGGAAGGGGACCCTGGTAGGTAGAGCAACGATCGATCCATGCCGAGCGGGCACCATTCCGAACGCCGAGTCTGGATTGGTATTGCGCTTATTGGTTCGGCCAATTGGCCTGGCTGGTTCGGGCGGGTCGCGCCACCCGGATGGTCCGCCCGTCGTCCTTGACGGACAGGTCGAACAGCGCACCGATCAGCGTCAGGCTTTCAAACGGCGTGTCCAGCCGGAAGCGGCCGTTGAACGTCTCGTCCGCCAGCGCCGGATCGGCCAGCCGGATGGGCCGCGCGCTGTAGCGGCCGAGCCGGGCGACCGCATCGCCCAGCCGGATCCGGTCGCCGCTCAGCCAGCGATCCTGCCACCCCTGATAGCGGGCGACATCGAAATCATGGACCATGATCCGCCCCGCGCCCGCCTCCGCCCAGTGCCCGCCGGTCACGACCACCGCCGCCTGGCCGGGCACGGTCAGCCTGACGCGCCCGCGATAGACGCGCAACTCGCTATGCCCCGCGCCGCGATCGACGCTGAAATTGGTGCCCAGCGCGACCATCTGTCCCTCCGGCGTGGTCACGGCAAAGGGCCGGGCGGCGTCATGGCGCACCTCGAACCGCGCCGCGCCGCTCTCCAGCGTCAGGTCGCGGCCGCTATCCGAAAAGGCGATGGCGACGCGCGAGTCGGCATCCAGCGTCATGTCCGAGCCATCGGGCAGCGCCACCTGACGCTGCTGCCCGACCGAGGAGGCATAGACCCGCTCGACCGTCGCGTCCGGGGCGGCGACATGCCAAATGACCGGCGCCGCCACGGCAGCGGCCAGCGCGGCGGCGAGGCCGACCGCGACCCGGCGACGGGGACGCACCATTCCCGATGCGGCCCAGCGGCGCGGTCGTGCGCGGGGAAGGGGTGGGGGAGGCGCAACGTCGCGTGTGGCCTGCTCGACCACATCGAACAGCGCCGGATCGCCGAGCAGGCGCACCATCCGCGACAGCGCCGCGCGGTGCTCGGGCGCCGCATTCAGCCATGCGCCCAGCGCGGCCCGTTCATTGCGCGATAGCGTGTCGAGCCGGTCGGCCCAGTCCGCGGCCTGCTCCAGCATGGTGTCGCGATCAGTCATGCAGGCGACCTCCCCGCACGGGAAGGTCGTCGATACAGCCGTCCAGATCGATCATCGCGCGGAGCAGATGCTTCTTCACCGCTTCGACGCTGAGGCCCATGTCCTCGGCGATCTGCTGGCGCGACTTGCCCTCCAGATGCCGTTCGACAAAGACCGCGCGGCGTTGCGCAGGGAGTCGCGACAGCGCGGCCTGGAAACGATCGTAACGCTGGCGATAGTCGAGGATTTCATCGGCCAGCGGCAGGGCGCAGGCGAGTTCGGGGTCGACCGGCGCGTGGGTCCCGCTCCCCCGCCGCCCGCGATTGTAGATGACCGAGTCCGCCACGCGAAAGCCATAGGCGAGCGGCTGGTCGATGACCTGCTTCCGCTCCTGCTCGATGACCCGCATGATCGCCTCCTGCACGATATCCTCCGCCTGTTCGGGGTCGCGTATGCGTCTGCGGACATAGGTCAGCAGACGCGTCCGTCCCTCCGCGATCCAGGCGCTCGCGTCGGTCATTCGGTCCCGTTCAGGAAGAGCCGGTTGCATCGCATCCGGGGACAATCCTTATCGAAAAAACACCGCGCCAGCCCTTGGGCGGGCCGACGCGGGAGAGGTGCCCTTGATATCCCGGACGGGCCGGACATCAAGGGCGTTCGGGGATCAGGATCAGAAGGTGACGCGGACACCGCCCAGCAGGGTCGTGCCCGAACGGGTCACGACGTACAGCCGCCGGGTGCTGTTCGAATATTGCTTCTCGCGCTGGTTGGTCAGGTTGATGCCGTTCAGCGTCAGCTGGACGTTCTTCGTGACCGCATAGTGCGCCGACATGTCGACATAGACCGTGCCCTCGAACCCGGTCACGTCCTGGTCCGGCCCGAGCGCGGTCAGCACCGGCGAGGCGCTGAAGATATAGCCACTGCGGCAATTGGCCGAGACGCGGGCGTCGAACGCCTTGTCCTGATAATAAAGGGTGGCGTTGGCGTTATACTTGCTCAGCCCCTCCAGCGTGGTCGGGATGCTGCCCTGATAGATCTTCGAATAATCCAGCCGCGAGTCGACATAGGTGAAGTTCACCGCCGTGCCCAGCCGGTCGAAGGGGGCGGGCAGGAACTTGAAGTCGGTCTGGCCGGACAATTCGATGCCGAAGAGGTTGGTCTTGGCCAGGTTCACGGGGCGCGAATAGCTGTCGACCACGGTCGATCCGGTCACGCCCGGATAGAGATTGTCCGGCAGGCCCGTCTGCGAATAGGGCACGTTGTTGATCGTCTGGGTCGAGATATAGCCGTCCAGATTCCTGTAGAACAAGGCGGCGGCGACGTAACCGACCGATCCGAAATAATATTCGGTGGAGATATTATAGTCGTTCGACTTGTACGGGCGCAGGTTCGGGTTGCCGATCGACACGGTGACATTGCCGTTGTCGTTCGTCACCGACCCGTTGACCGCCAGCGCGCCCAGCGCCGGGCGGTTGATGTTCTTCGAGGCGGCGAAGCGTAGCATCAGGCCGGGGTTCAGCTCGAAGATCAGGTTGGCGGCCGGGAGCACGCCCTCATATTCGCCGCGCACCGTGACGGGGCCGACATTGGCCGTACCGTTGGAGGTGACATTGGTACGGTAATAGCGCGCACCGATATTGCCGCGGAACGGGATGCCGCCCAGGATATGGTTCCAGTCATACTGGACGAAGGCGGCGCTGGTCCGCTCCTCGACCGCGTATACGCCCATCTTGTTGTTCAGATATTGCGCGCGGTTGATGCCCAGCGTCTGGAGCATCTTGGGGAAGTCGACGATCGTCCAGTCCTGCCCCGAATAGCCGGTATAGGTCCGGGCATAGGCGCTGGGATTGGCGTTGACCTTGCCCGACACGAAGCTGCTGGTCAGGATATTGTCCTGCTCGGCATAGTATCCACCATTGGCGAAGCGACGCCATTCGCCGCCGACGCTGATCGTGTCGTCGGGAGTGATCTTATAGTCGAAGCGGCCCTTGATATTGTCGAACGCCGAATCCTGGAACGTTTTGTTCACGTAGAGGCGCTTGGCGTGCCAGAAATTCGGGTCGGTCGTGTTGAACTTATAGGTGTTGACCAGCGAATAGGTGCCGCCGCGATAGTCGGAGGTGACGTCGCCAAACCCTTCGAGGGTGAACTTGTCGTTGACCGGCATGTCGTAGCGCGACCGCTCGACACCGCCCAGCCAGGTGAAGGTCAGCCCGTCGACCAGCTCGGCATCGCCGCTCAGCACCACCTGCTTGAAGATGTTCTTGGTGTTCTGGACGCGGGTCTCGGTCGACGCCTTGCCGCCCGAGACGTCGAGATAGGTCACCTCGTTGCGATCGTTCCACTGGATCGCGTTGACCCGCGAGTTGGGATAGACGGTGCCCGCAAAGGTCTCGCCGCCGCCCAGCCAGGTCGAGCTGCCGCCGCCGCGCGAGGCGAGGTGGGTCTCGAAACGGTCGCCCTTGAACTGGCCGTACAGGCCGTCGAGCGTGACATGGACCTTGTCGGTCGGCGCCCACTGGATCGACGAGGTCAGGCCGATGCGTTCCTGCTTGCTGTCCCATACCGACAGACGGTTGCCGCGCGCGAACAGCAGGTCGCCCGAGTTGATCTTGGCCTGCTCGGCGGCGGTCAGGCGGCTGATGTCGCTGCCATTCGCCTTGTTGCGGCGCCAGCGGTAGGTGTCGAAGCCCTCTTCGCGGGTGTTTCGGCGGCTATAGGCGCCCGACACCAGGATGCCGAAATTGCCCCAGTTTTTGGAGATCAGGCCGGTCAGGCGCGGCTGGAAATCGCGGGTCAGTGTGTTGCTGCCACCTTGCGCCGACAGCGCGATCTTGGTGCCCTTGTAATCGAAGGGGCGCGCGGTGAAGAGGCCGACGGTGCCCGCCAGACCACCCTCGGTCTGCTGCGCCTGGTACGACTTCTCGACATCGACATGGTTGAACAGTTCGGCGGCGAACAAGTTGAAGTCGAAGGCGCGGTCGCGCGTCGTCTGGCCCCGGCTGTCCTGCGGCGAGTCGACATTGCCCAGCACTTCCATGCCGTTCAGCTGGACGCGGGTGAAATCGGGACCCAGACCGCGCAAGGAGATGCGGCGCCCTTCGCCCGCCTCGCGGTTGATCGCGACGCCGGGCAGGCGCTGAAGCGCTTCGGCGAGGTTCAGGTCGGGGAAGGCGGCGATGTCGGACGCCGATATCGAGTCCTTGATGATCGTCGCGTCGCGCTTGGAATTGCGCGCCTGCGCCAAGCTGGTGCGGTATCCGGTGACGACGACATCGCCGCCCTCGGTCGTCGCGCCGCCGGTGGCCCCCGCCGTTGCCTGATAGCCCTGATCCTGGGCCAGTACCGGCTGCGCGACAAACAGCGCGCTCGACGCGAGCAACAGCGTTCGCTTGGTTCCCATCACTTCAAACCCCCAAAAGACAAATGGCTCGTCCAGCCATGAGGACGATCGCGGGGAAGACGGGGGTTGCCGCCAAACGGGGACAAGGAATTTTGTAAAAGTTTTAAGACATTTATGGCGTTTTTGTTACAACGGCGCACCGCTTGTCTTGGGCGTTGAAAGTTTTGAAAGACCCTGTCCCCGATAGGCTGCCTACGGGCTCTTGGGAACGATGGGCCAAGTCTTCGGAAGGGATGGGTAGCATGGCGGAGCGGACATGGTGGGGGCTGGCGGCTTCGGTGGCGCTGGCCGTCTCGATCCCGACAGCAGCAGCGGCGCGCGATACGGCGGGCTATCTGGCGGCGGGCGAGGGACTGGACCTGGCGGCGGTGCTGCCGGGACCGCCGACGCCGGGATCGCCGCGCGCGCTGGCCGATGCGCGGGCCTTTCGTGACAGCCGCGCGCTGAACGGCATGGCGCGCTGGCAGCAGGCGACGGCAGACGTCTCCAGCGACATGGGCGAGCGTTTCGCGACCGCGCTGGGCTTCCGGCCCGACTGGACCAAGCTGCCCGTGACCCGTGCGTTGCTGGCGAAGTTCGATGCGGATCGCTCGGCGGCGATCGGATCGGCCAAGGCGCATTGGCAGTCGAAGCGGCCCTTTATCGGCAACGACCTGCCCATTTGCGAGCCGCGCAGGCCTGGGCTGATCGCCAATGGCGATTATCCGTCGGGGCATACCGCGCATGGGTGGGGCTTTGCGCTGCTGATGGCCGAGCTGCTGCCCGACCGGGCACAGCCGATCCTGGCGCGCGGGCGCGACTATGGTGACAGCCGCTGGATCTGCGGCTCGCACAGCCAGAGCGCGGTCGAGGGCGGTTACATGGCGGCGAGCGCGGTCGTGGCGCGCGAACACGGCAATGCCGCATTCCGGCGCGACATGGCGGCGGCGGCCGAGGAACTGGCGCGCTACCGGGCTAAAATCGCCAGTCCGCGCTGAACGAGACGACCCGCCCCTGCTGCGCGCGGACGGTGACGACGCCGCCATTGTCCCCGGCTTGCACCTCTCCGCCCAGTGCGTCGCCCTGCATGATCGCGATCCGGTCGAACAGGTTGGTCGCGCGTAGCCTGAGCGTCAGTTTTTCGGCCGGGTCCCACGCCGCGCCGAGGCCGACCAGCGCGAAGCCGGGCAGCGCCAGGCTGTTGGCGTCATCGGCATAGCGCCGCCCCATCGCCGAGACATCGCCGTCCAGCGTGACGCCGGTGCCGGGCAGGGCGGCGCTGGCCGACAGGCTGGCCATGATGCGCGGCACCCGGCGGGGGATGCGTCCGCTGAGGTCCGTCACGGTCAGCGCGCCGCCGGTCACGCTGGCGATGCGATAGGATTGCAGGCGCGGGTCCTGCCACGTCACCGTCGCACGGAGCGACAGGCCGGGCAGGGGCGCGGCCCCGGCCCCGACTTCCAGCCCGATGGTGCGCGCCGCCGCCTGATACGCCCCCACCCGCACTGCGCCGGTCGCCGGATCGAGCGACAGGTCCGGCAGGGATATGTCGGGAAAGCGGCTGGCGAAGAGCGTCGCGTCGAGGCCGGTGGTGCCGTGCCGCCAGATCAGCCCCAGTTCGGCTTGCTCGATGGTCAGCGCGCGGGGATCGTCGTCGTCGCCGATGCGGAACACGCCGGGATCGGGCAGCCGCATCGCACGGGTCGCTCGGGCAAAGCCGCCCAGCCGGTCGCTCGCCCGCCAGTGCAGTGCCAGAGTCGCGGCAGCGCGGGCGATGCGCTTCGACCGCGCGTCCCACAGCCCCGATCCGACCGCGATCCGGTCGTCGGCCAGGGTTGTCGGATTACCGCCGTCGATGATCATGGGGCGCTCGACCGTGGCCGACAGCGCGGCGCGCTCGTGCCGCAGGCCCCAGTCGAGCCGCCAGCGTGGCGCCAGCTGCCATTCGTCGGCGGCGTAGAAGGCGATCATATGCTGGCGACCGCGCACCGCCTCATAGGTCGAACCCGTGCTGAGCAGCCCGTTATCGGTCGCCCGCCCCAGCACCCGCCCGCCCGCGTCCAGTGCGACCAGATCGAGCCGCCGCCCCTGCTCGCGTGCTTCCAGCAGCACCCGCGCGACTGCGCGCCGAAAATCCCATCGATAGCCTACCGCGTAGAGGCCCAGCGTCAGGTCGTGATGCCCCGCCGCCTCCAGCGCATGGGCATAGGACAGGTCGATCATGCCCTCGTTCAGCCGGGTATCCGCCGCCACCGGGTTCAGCATGATAGCCCGCTCGTTGCCGGGCAGCGGGGTAAAGGCGCTGCCGTCACTGGCATGGCGCAAGCTGACCTGCGCGGTGGCCGGAAAGGCGGCGGTCAGGCGCGGCAGCGCGTCGGCCATGACCCGCGCCGCCGGGATGGCGCCGCCCGAGGAGGAGAGGGCGTAACGTTCGGTCCGCGACGCGCGGTAATGGGCGCGCAGGGTCAGCACGCCGCCCCCAACCGGCTGCGTCCAGGCCAGCGAGGGCGTGACCATCCGGTTGCGGTTGTTGCGCCCCAACGGCCGCTCGCCCAGTGCCGCGAAGCGCAGTCGGTCCAGCTCCGGCCCGAAGAAACTTCCTCGTCGGGGATCGAAGCCGGGAAGCACTGCGATCCGCCCGCGCGCATAGAGCATGGGAAAGGACGAGATGTTGAGCGTATCGTCGTCCAGTCCATGCACCGCCAGCGATAGCTGTCCACCGTCGCCCAGGTCATGATCGGCACGCACCCGCAGCTGTCCGCCGCCCAGCGTCGAGGCGATCCGCCGTACCGTCGGGTCGCGCGTCGCCGAGCCGCCCGCGATCACCCGCCAGCCATCCCCGACCGGCCCGGTCGCATAGCCCTCGAAGCGGATCAGGCCGTAATCGGTCGTGGTTGCCCGCATCTCTCCGCTCGGACGGTCGCGGGGCGCGCGGGTGCGCAGGTTGAGCACGCCGCCCGGCGCATTGCTGGCAAAGATCGCGGAGGGACCGCCGCGCACATAGTCGCTGCTCTCGATCATCAGGTCGGGGCGGACGAACTGGTCGATATCGGTCCAGGGCAGCGTGTCGTGCTGCACCGGCAGGCCGTCCTCCTGCACCGCGATCGCCTGATAGCCGTCGAGCGGAATGCCGCGCACCCGGATGGTGTTGGCCGCCACCCCGGCCGAGGTATCGACCCATAGCCCCGGCAGGCCCGAGAGCAGCTCCGCCAGGCTCTGCGGCGGGCGGCGTGCCAGTTCGACCGCATCGAGGTGCGAGGCGGAATAGCTGCGCTCCAGCTCACCCTGGACCATGGTCCCGCGACGGCCGCTGACGATCACGTCGGGGCCGGTCATCGGGTCTTCGGGCGGCGGCGCGGGGCGCGTGTGCGGCGGGACAATGCGTGGCATGGGACCGATGGCGCGCACGACGATACCGCCCGCGATCCGGCGGCAGGACAGACCGGCGGGCGCGCACCAGCGGGACAGCGCGGTCGACAGGCGCATCCGGCCCCGGAGCGCGGGCGAGCGGCGTCCCGCCAGATCGCCCGGCCGCGCGACCAGCGCCTCGCCCGCCTGACGTGCCAGCCGGTCCAGACCCGCGCCCACCGGCTGGGCAGGAAGATCGATGGGAAGCAGGGGATCGCCTTGCGCGGCGACCAGCGCCAGCGCGACGAGCATCGTCATGGCCGCCCCCCTGGCGGACCGGAAATCATTCGTCCCCTGCCGTTCCTGTCACTACCAAATCAGCATCTTGCCGCCGCGCCCTTAGGCGGCAATTGTGTAGCGCGCATGTCACTGGCAAAAGTCGTTTCAAATGATACTAAGGGCGTCGACGGAGGATGACATGCAGGATGCGATGACGCGGTGGCAGTTCTGGATCGATCGCGGCGGCACGTTCACCGACGTGGTGGCGCGGCGCCCGGACGGGAGCGTGGTCACCACCAAGCTGCTGTCCGAAGACCCGGATCGCCGCTACGACGCGGCCGAAGCCGCGATCCGGCAGCTGACCGGCGTGGGCGACGGACCGCTTCCGGCCTGCGGTGTCCGCATCGGCACGACCATCGCGACCAACGCGCTGCTGGAGCGACAGGGGGAGCCGGTGCTGCTGGCGATCACGCGCGGCTTCGGCGATGCGCTGGCGATCGGGTATCAGGACCGGCCCGATATTTTCGCGCGCGACATCCGCCGCGCGCCGCCGCTGTTCGCCGAGGTCGTCGAGATCGACGAGCGGGTGACGGAGGATGGCCATGTCCTGACCCCGCTCGACCGCAAGGCGGCGGCCGCCGCCTTTGCGCAGGCCCATTCGCGCGGGCTGCGATCGATCGCCATCGTCCTGATGCACGGGTGGAAGCATCAGGCGCACGAACTGGCGCTGGCCGAACTGGCCGAGGCGGCGGGCTTTACCCAGATTTCGGTCAGCCACCGCACCGCGCCGCTGATCCGGCTGGTCGCACGCGGCGATACGACGCTGGCCGATGCCTATCTGTCGCCGGTGCTCGGCCGTTACGTGAAGGGCCTGGAAACCGGGCTGGGCGAGGCGGCGGCGGGCGGATTGCTGTTCATGCAGTCGAGCGGCGGGCTGGTCGCGGGCGATCGTTTCCACGGCAAGGACGCATTGTTGTCGGGACCTGCGGGCGGGATCGTCGGCATGGCGCGTACGGCACGTGGCGCGGGCTTCGACCGGGTGATCGGCTTCGACATGGGCGGCACCTCGACCGACGTGTCGCTGTTCGCGGGAAGTTATGACCGCCGTTCCGATGCGGTGCTGGCCGGAGTGCGCGTGGCGGTGCCGATGATGCGGATCGATACGGTCGCGGCGGGCGGCGGGTCGATCTGTCACTTCGATGGCGGGCGCTTGCTGGTCGGCCCGGCCTCGGCGGGGGCGGAGCCGGGACCGGCCTGTTACCGGCGCGGCGGGCCGCTGACCGTGACCGACTGCAACATGATCCTGGGCAAGATTCAGCCAGGGCATTTCCCCGCGCTGTTCGGCCCGGACCGCAACTCGCCGCCCGACCGCGAGGCCGCCGAGCGCGCGCTGGCCGAACTGCTCGATCAGGTGGAGGCGGCGACCGGCGAACGGCTGGACCCCATGGCGGCGGCCGAAGGGTTGGTCGCGATCGCGGTGGCCAGCATGGCACGGGCGATCCGCGCCGTCTCGGTCGCGCGCGGCGAGGACCCGGCTTCCTATGCGCTTGCCTGTTTCGGCGGGGCGGGTGGGCAACATGCCTGTCTGGTCGCCGATGCGCTGGGCATGGCGCAGGTGCTGATCCATCCGCTCGCGGGGGTGCTGTCGGCGGTCGGCATCGGGCTGGCCGATCGCAGCGTGGTGCGCGAGGCGACAGTCGGCCTGCCGCTGGGCGACGATGCGCTGGAGGCATCGCTGGCCGAGCTGTCCGCCGCCGCCGTCGCGGGGCTGGCGGAGCAGGGCGTCGATCCGGCGGCGGTGCGGCTGAGTGCGCTGGCGCAGCTTCGTTATGCGCGCAACGACCAGACGATCGGCGTCGTCTGGGATAGCCCCGAGGCGATGGCCACATCCTTCGCCGAGGCGCATCGCCAGCGCTTCGGCTTTGTCGGCGAGGATGCGCTGGTCGTCGATCAGCTGCGGGTCGAGGCGATTGCGGGCGGCGAGGCGCAAGACCTGCCAGCGCCGGTCCTGGCCGGGCGGACGGCCGATCCGGTCGATCGCGTCGTCATGTATCTGGCGGGTGCGCGGCATGACGTGCCGGTCCACGCCCGAGAGGGACTGGCGGCGGACACGGTTCTATCGGGACCGGCCCTCATCATCGATCCGGTGTCGACCGTCGTGGTCGAACCCGGCTGGTCCGCGCGGGTGCTGGCGGAGGGGACGCTGCTCCTAGAACGGGTTGCGGCACGAAGCGAACAGGCGGCGGAGGAAAGCGTCGATCCGGTCCGGCTGGAAATCTTCGCCGGGCTGTTCATGGGCATCGCCGAGGAAATGGGCGCGGCGCTTCAGCGGAGCGCGGCCTCGGTCAATATCCGCGAGCGGCTGGATTTCTCCTGCGCGATCTTCGACGCCGAGGGCGGGCTGGTCGCCAATGCGCCGCATATCCCGGTCCATCTGGGTTCGATGGGCGAGAGCATCCGCACCGTCATCCAGGCACGCGGAAACACGATGCGCGAGGGACAGGTCTATGCCCTGAACGATCCCTATCGCGGCGGTACGCACCTGCCCGACATCACCGTCGTCATGCCGGTCTTTGCCGGGGGCGCGGCACCCGCCTTCTTCGTGGCGGCACGCGGGCATCATGCCGATGTCGGCGGTACGACGCCTGGCTCGATGCCGCCGGACAGCCGGACGCTGGCCGATGAGGGCGTGGTCTTCGACGATGTGCTGATCGTCGAGGACGGCGCGATGCGCGAGCAGGCGATCCGCGATCTATTGGCCAGCGGCCCTTACCCGGCGCGCAATATCGACCAGAATATCGCCGACCTCGCCGCGCAGGTCGCGGCCTGCGCACGCGGGGCGGACGGGCTTCGTCAACTGGCCGCGCAACAGGGACAGGGCGTCGTCACCCGGTACATGGCGCATGTCCAGGCCCATGCCGAGGCGATGGCGCGGCGGATGATCGCCACGCTGTCCGATGGCGCGTTCCGCTACGCGCTGGATGACGGCGCGGTCGTCGCGGTCCGCGTGACGATCGATGCGGATCAGGGCAGCGCGACGATCGACTTCACCGGCACCAGCGAGCAGCGGCCGACCAACTTCAATGCGCCGCTGGCCGTGACCCGCGCCGCCGTCCTTTACGTCCTGCGTCTGCTTGTCGATGAGGCGGTGCCGCTGAACGAAGGGTTCCTCCGACCCGTGACGCTGATCGTGCCCGAAGGATCGATGCTCAACCCGCGTTTCCCCGCCGCCGTGGTGGCGGGCAATGTCGAGGTCAGCCAGGTCGTGACCGACACGCTGCTGGGCGCGCTGGAGGCGATGGCGGCCAGCCAGGGGACGATGAACAACCTGACCTTCGGCGACGACAGCTATCAATATTACGAGACCATCGCGGGCGGCGCAGGCGCCGGGCCGGGGCATGATGGCGCGGACGCGATCCAGACGCACATGACCAACAGCCGGTTGACCGACCCGGAGGTGCTGGAGACGCGCTATCCGGTGCTGCTCGAACAATTCGCCATCCGGCGCGGGTCGGGCGGGTCGGGCGAACGGCACGGCGGCGACGGCACGATCCGCCGCCTGCGCTTCCGCCAGTCCTTGCGCGCCGCGATTCTCAGCAACCGCCGCGTCGTGCCGCCCTTCGGCCTGAACGGCGGCGGGGCAGGGCAGTCAGGCCATAACCATGTCGAGCGGGCCGATGGCACGGTCGAGGAACTGGCCTCGACCGCCGGGATCGACATGGGCGAAGGCGACGTGCTGATCATCGAGACGCCGGGCGGCGGCGGCTATGGGCGGGGGACGCGCTGATGTGGGTGCTGGCGGGGATCGTCGTCATCGCGGGCGGCTTCCTGCTGCGCTTCAACCCGCTGCTGGTCATCATCGTCTCCGCGCTCGTCACCGGCTTTGCGGCGGGGCTTGATCCTGTGCGCATCGTCGCCACCTTCGGCCATGCCTTTAACGAGACGCGCTATGTGACCGCGATCTATATGGTCCTGCCCGTGATCGGCCTCTTGGAACGGCGGGGGCTTCAGGCGCGGGCGCGGGCTTTGGTCGGCGGGCTTCGCGGCGCGACGGCGGGGCGGCTGCTGACCGGCTATCTGCTGTTCCGGCAGGTGACGGCGGCGCTGGGCCTGACCTCGGTCGCGGGGCCTGCCCAGACCGTCCGCCCGCTGGTCGCCCCGATGGCGGAGGCCGCCGCTGAGCGTCAGGGCGGCGCGCCCAAGGACGCCGACGGGGTCAAGGCGATGGCGGCGGCGACCGATACGGTCGGGCTGTTCTTCGGCGAGGACATCTTCCTGGCGGTCGGATCGATCCTGCTGATGAAGGGCGTGCTGGAGGGCTATGGTATCCTGCTGGAGCCGTTCCAGCTGTCGATCTGGGCGATCCCGACGGCGATCGCGGCGTTCGTGATCCATGGCACGCGGCTGTGGTGGCTCGACCGGCGGCTGTCGCGGGGCGGCGCGCGATGATCGGGCTGAACCTGGTCTATGCGGTGGCGGGCATCGTCTTTGCGGTCTTCGCGCTTCTGTCGGCGCGCGATCGGCGCTTTGCCAATGCCGCCTTTTATGCGCTGATCACCATATCCTTCCTGTTCGGCAACCTGCTGGGCGATGTGGCCAACGGCGTACTGGTGCTGGCGCTGGTCGGCATCGCGGCCTCGGGGCGGATGCGTCGGGCCGAGGTCGTGGAGCCTGCCGAAGATCGTTACGGCGCGAAGGTCTTCATTCCTGCGCTCATCATCCCGGTCGTCGCCCTGGTCGGTACGCTGGCGTTCAAGCATGTGCCGATGCTGGTCGACCCGAAGCAGGCGACGCTGGTGGCATTGACGCTGGGCACCATCATCGCGCTGGTCCTGTGCGGGGTGTTGTTGCGGGCGAAAGTGGCAGAGCCGTTCGTCGCCGGGCGCGGGCTGATCGACGATATCGGCTGGGTCGCGGTGATGCCGCAGATGCTGGCCAGCCTGGGCGCAGTCTTTGCGCTGGCGGGGGTAGGGGGTGTCGTCGGTACACTGATCGGCGCGGTGATCCCGGCGGGCAGCGTGATCGGCGCGGTGCTGGCCTATGCGCTGGGCATGGCACTGTTCACCATCGTCATGGGCAATGCCTTTGCTGCCTTTCCGGTGATGGCGGCGGCGGTCGGCGTGCCGATCCTGATCCGCCAGATGGGTGCGGACCCCGCCATTGTCGCCGCCGTGGGCATGCTGGCGGGGTTCTGCGGGACGTTGATGACGCCGATGGCGGCCAACTTCAACCTGCTGCCCGCCGCGCTGCTGGGGCTGAAGGACAAATATGCCGTCATCCGCGCGCAGGTGCCGACTGCGCTGCCGCTGCTCGCCTTCAACATCCTCCTTCTCTACGGAATGATCGCATGACCCGGTTGGACCGATCCGCCGCCGAACGCTTTGCCGCCATGACGCTGGGCCATGTCGGGCGCGAATATCCCAATGTGCTGATGCACGTCCTGAACGGGCCGGAGGATGCGCGCACCCCGTCCGAGCTGCACCCGATCTTTTATGGCAGTTTCGACTGGCATAGCTGCGTCCATGGCTGGTGGCAGTTGCTGCGCCTGATCCGCCACTATCCCGATCTGGAGGCTGTGCCCGCGATCCGCGCCCGCGCCGATGCGGTGTTCGTGCCCGACAAGGTGGCGGGTGAGCTGGCCTATCTGGAGCGGCCAGGCGCGGCGGGGTTCGAGCGGCCCTATGGCTGGGCCTGGATGCTGGCGTTGCACGACGAGGCGAGCCGTCATGATGCGAACTGGGCGAAGGTACTGGAGCCAATGGCGCGGTTGTTCGCGCGCCGTTTCGCCGACTTTCTGCCCCGCCTGACCTATCCCCTGCGGGTCGGCACGCATTTCAACAGCGGCTTTGCCCTGACGCTGGCGTGGGACTGGGCGGAGCAACGCGACGCTGTATTGCGCGAACGGATCGCAGCGGCGGCGCAGAGCTGGTTCGGGCAGGACCGTAGCTGTCAGGCCTGGGAGCCGGGCGGCGACGAATTCCTGTCGCCCGCCTTGTGCGAGGCGTTGCTGATGAGCCGGGTGCTGAATGCCGCCGCTTTTCGCGAATGGTTTGACGACTTCCTGCCGCATGTCGCAACGGGCGAGCCTGCGACGCTCTTCACCCCCGCCATCGTGTCCGACCGGACCGACGGCAAGATCGCGCATCTCGACGGGCTGAACCTGACCCGCGCCTGGTGCTGGCGGGTGATCGCCGCGAAGCTGGGGCCGTCGCATCCGGTCGCGGATCGCGCGAAGGCGACGGCGGAGGCGCATCTGGCCGCCAGCCTGCCGCATTTGGGCGACGATTATATGGGCGAACACTGGCTCCCCACCTTCGCCCTGCTGGCGCTGGAGGCGGGGTGAAGGTGCGGGCCGCCTGTCAGATCTTCAGGTGCGCGGTCCGGTCGCGCTTCGCCGCCAGCGCCTGACGCACCTCCGCGACGGCGCGAGCCTCGCTGGCGATCAGCAGGCCCTCGAGCGCGGCGGTCAGATGCCGCTGCATCGCCACCCGCGACGCGACGGGATCGCGCGAACGCAGTGCTTCCAGGATCGCGGCATGATGCTCGACGATCGGGCGGACGTCGATCTCGCGGACCTTGGCGTCGAGCAGCACGCTCTCGGCCGAGCGTAGCCGTTGTTCCCATAGCCGGTCGATCGTTTCCAGAATGGCGCTGTTGCGCGTCGAGCGGGCGATCAGCGTGTGGAAGGCGCGGTCGGCGTGGAAGGCACCACCGACCGTGTTGTTCTCTTCCTCGATCGCATCGACCAAAGTCGCCAGCTCGTCCAGTTCGCTGTCGGTGATCTGCGAAGCCGCCAGCGCCGCCGCCTCCGGCTCGAACAGCAGTCGCGCCTCGGCCACCTCCATCGCGGAGACGCCGAAATCGGGCGTCTCGCCCTGACCCGGCAACGCGACGACATGCGCGCCCGACCCGATCCGTACCTCGATGAAACCCTGGACTTCCAACGCGATCAGCGCCTCGCGGATGACCGGACGACTGACGTCGAACCGCGTCGCCAGCTCGCGCTCGGCGGGCATCCGCGTCCCGATCGGGTAGCGGCCCTCCTGCAACTCGGTAATCAGCGTGCGGGCGAGTTCCCGGTAGAGCCGGTCCTGGGTCGTATTGTTGTCCATCAAGACCCTTATAGGGGCCGAGCCGGGATGCTGGTCAAGCGCCAGTGTCAGACCAATGTGTGTCAGACCAATTTAGACGTTCCGCCGCCATCGGTTTCGACCACGGTCGTCCCGGCGGCGCTGGCGGCTTCGCGGAGGCGCGGATCGGCCCTGTCGGTGACGAGGAAATCGACATCGCCCATGTCGCCGACCCGCACCGGCGCGGCGCGTTCCAGCTTGGACCCGTCGATGGCGAGCAGCACCTGCCGGGCCTGGGCGATGATCGTCTGCGACACCCGCACCTCGTCCACGTCGAAGTCGAGGAAGCTGCCGTCCGGATCGATCGCCGATGCACCAATCAGCGCCATGTCGACCTTGAACCCCCGGATGAAGTCCATCGCCAGCGCGCCCACGACCGCCCGGTCGCTGGCGCGGACCCGGCCCCCGGCGGCGATGACCTCGATCGAGGGGCGACCGCCGAGAATGTCGACGACGTTCAGATTGTTGGTGATGACCATCAGGTCGCGGTGATCGACCAGCGCGCGGGCAATGGCCTCGGTCGTGGAGCCGATATTGATGAACAGGCTGGCCCCGTTGGGTACGAGTGCGGCCGCGGCGACCCCGATCGCGGCCTTGGCGGGAGCGGCGACGCTGCGTCGCTCGGCATAGGCGAGATTGTCGGTGCCCGAGGTCACGACCGCGCCGCCATGCACCCGTGCCAGCATCGACTGGCCCGCCAGGATGTTCAGGTCCTTGCGGATGGTCTGCGGCGTCACGCCCAGCTTTTCGGCGAGTTCATCGACGCTGACGCTGCCCGTCCGCCGCGCCACGTCGAGGATCGCGGCATGACGGCCTGCGACGATCTCTGCCGATCCGGGGGCGGGGGGCTTCACGCGACGCCCTGTCCGGCCAGATAGGCCGCCAGCCGCTCGGTCGTCTCGGGGGGTACGTGTAGGCCCAGCTTGCTGCGGCGATAGAGAATGTCTTCGACCGTTCGCGCCCATTCGGTCTTCACCAGATAGTCGACTTCGGCGGTGTGCAGCCCGCCCCCCAGATCTGGGCCGAGATCGCCGTGCGCCAGGATCGCATCGACGCGCGTGCCATAGGCGCGGGCGAGACGACGCAGCAGGGCGGGGGACAGATCGGGGTGCCGGGCGGTCAGGGCGCGCAGGAAGGCGTCGAAGTCGGCGTCCGCGATATCCCCGCCGGGCAGCGCCGCCCCGGCCGTCCACGCTCCCCCGGCGGCGGGGAAGAAGCGCGCCAGTTCGCGCATCGCGTGTTCGGCGAGCTTGCGATAGGTGGTGATCTTGCCGCCGAAGATATTGAGCATCGGCGCCCGACTCTCGCCCTCCGCGCCCGTATCGAGATCGAGCACATAGTCGCGCGTCACCGCCGAGGCATTGGCCGAATGATCGTCGTAGAGCGGGCGGATACCGGCATAGCTCCACACGATATCGGCTTGCCCGGTCTTCCGTGCGAAATAGCGGTTCACCGTGTCGAGCAGATAGGTGGTCTCTGCCGCGCTGATCGATGCCTTGGCGGGCGCATCGGTCCAGGGTTCGTCGGTGGTGCCGACCAATGTGAACCTGCCCTCATAGGGGATGGCGAACACGATCCGGCGGTCGTCATTCTGCAGCATGAAGGCATGGTCGCCGTCATAGAGCTTGGGCACGATGATATGGCTGCCCTTGACCAGCCGGACGCCGCGATCGCGCCGCGCCCCATGGGTGCGGCCGATGACGTCGGCGACCCAGGGACCCGCCGCATTGACCAGTGCGCGGGCGCGGACGGTGCGGGTCTCGCCCGCCGCCTCGATCGTCGCGACCCAGCCATCGCCTTCGCGCTGTGCGTCGATCAGCTTGGTACGCGTTGCGATCTTTGCCCCCCGCTCGGCGGCATCGATCGCGTTGAGCACGACCAGGCGGCTGTCCTCGACCCAGCAGTCCGAATAAACGAAAGCCTTGCCCTTTCGCGGCGAAAGCCCGTCACCCAGCGCCGAGCGCTCCAACGCAACGGTGCGCGTGCCCGGCAGTTTCTCGCGACCGCCCAGATGATCGTAGAGGAACAGGCCCAGCCGCACCATCCAGGCGGGGCGCGGCGACTGGGTCTGCGGCAGGACGAAGGACAAGGGCCAGATGATGTGCGGCGCCATGTTCAGCAGCCGCTCCCGCTCGATCAGCGCCTCCCGCACCAGCCGAAACTCGCCATATTCCAGATAGCGCAGACCGCCATGGATCAGCTTGGTCGAGGCCGAGGAGGTATGGCTCGCCAGATCGTCCTGCTCGACCAGCAGCACCGACAGGCCGCGCCCGGCGGCGTCGCGCGCGATCCCTGCGCCGTTGATGCCGCCGCCGACGATCAGCAGGTCGATCATGTCGCTGTTCCGGTCCACCATGCTGCCGAGTCCCTGTTTTCCTACGCCAGCCCTGATATACCCTCCGTCAGGAAAACGAAAGCATTGACGTTCATATGAAAGCGTGTGACGTTCCGAAACGAAAACAGGGAGAGGGGTGAGCGATGGCGTCGCACATTCTGGTGATCGATCAGGGCACGACCTCGACGCGCAGCATCATGTTCGATGGACAGGCCCGCCGGGTCGCCATCGCACAGGCCGAGTTCGCACAGCATTACCCCGCACTCGGCTGGGTCGAGCATGACCCGGAGGATATCTGGCGCGATGCGCTGGCCACCGCGCGCAAGGCGATCGAGGATAGCGGCGTCGCCGCAGTGCAGATCGCTGCGATCGGCATCACCAACCAGCGCGAGACGGCGGTCGTCTGGGACCGTGCCACCGGCGAGCCGATCCACCGCGCCATCGTCTGGCAGGACCGGCGCGGCACCGAACTATGCCAGACGCTGAAGGCCGACGGAGTCGAGGATCTGGTGCGCGAGCGGACCGGCCTGCTGATCGACCCCTATTTCTCGGCGACCAAGCTCGCCTGGCTGCTCGACCATGTCGAGGGCGCGCGCGGGCGGGCCGAGCGGGGCGAGCTGGCGTTCGGCACGATCGACAGCTTCCTGCTCTGGCGGCTGACCGGCGGCGCGGTGCATGCGACCGACATCACCAATGCCAGCCGCACGATGCTGTTCGATATCCATCGCGGGGTCTGGGACGAGGAACTCTGCGGGTTGCTGCGCGTGCCGATGGCGATGTTGCCGGAGGTGCATGACAATGCCCATATCTTCGGCACCACGACGCCCGATCTACTTGGCGCGGCGATCCCGATTGCGGGTATGGCGGGGGACCAGCAGGCGGCATTGTTCGGCCAAGCCTGTTTCCGCCACGGCATGGCCAAGTCGACCTATGGCACCGGCTGTTTCATGCTGCTCAACACGGGCGAGACGGCGGTGGCATCGAAGCACCGGCTGCTGACCACGCCCGCTTATCGGCTGAACGGCAGGACGACCTATGCGCTGGAGGGATCGATCTTCGTCGCGGGCGCGGCGGTGAAGTGGTTGCGCGATGGGCTAGGCGTCATCACCCATGCCAGCCAGACCGACGACCTCGCGACGCAGGTGCCCGACAGCCACGGCGTCTATATGGTCCCCGCATTCGTCGGCATGGGCGCGCCCTATTGGGAGCCGGATGCGCGCGGGGCGATCTACGGCCTGACTTTGGGGGCAAGTGCGGCGCATCTGGCGCGTGCGGCGCTGGAGTCGGTCGCCTACCAGACGATGGACCTGGCCGAGGCGATGAAGGCCGATGCGGGCGAAGGCCCCGCCATCCTGCGCGTCGATGGCGGTATGGCGGCCAATGATTGGCTGTGCCGCTTCCTCGCCAACATGATCCAGACGCCGGTCGAGCGGCCCGCCGACCTGGAGACGACGGCGCGCGGGGCGGCTTTCCATGCCGGGCTGGCGACGGGGGTGTGGTCGGGCCTCGATGCGCTGGAACAGCTCTGGTCGCGCGAGGCGTGTTTCGAGCCGGGCATGGCCGGGGATGCCCGCGCGCCGCTGGTCGCCGGATGGCGCGACGCGGTGGCGCGGACGCTGGCCAAGCCGGGCGCGTGACGATGGCGGTGCGGCCTCTGCTGGTCGGCAACTGGAAGATGCATGGCGATGGCGGCGACTTGCCCGTCATCGCGGCGATCGGTGACGCGGCACGGCAGCATCCGGCGGTCGACGTCGCGTTATGCCTGCCGGCGACGCTGATCGACCGAGCGCGTGGCGTTTGTCCCGACCTGGCCATCGGCGGGCAGGATTGCCATGCGGAGCCGAGCGGCGCGCATACTGGCGATATTTCCGCCCCGATGCTGCGCGAGGCGGGGGCGTCGCTGGTCCTGCTGGGCCATAGCGAGCGGCGGCAGGATCATCATGAGGACGACGCAACCATTGCCGCCAAGGTGCGGACCGCGCGAGCGACGGGCCTGAAGGTCGTGCTATGCGTCGGCGAAACGGCGAAGGATCACGCTGCCGGGCGTTCGGCGGCGGTGGTTCGGGAGCAACTGACCCGTTCGCTCGCCGGGACGGACGGGCACGGGATATCCATCGCCTATGAACCCGTCTGGGCGATCGGTGGCGATAGTACCCCCGAACCGGCGGAGGTCGCGGCCATGGCCGGGCTGATCCACGATACGGTTTCGGGTACGCGTGTCCTGTATGGCGGTTCGGTCACGCCAGAAAACGCTGCGGCGATGTTTGCGCAGGGCGGAGTCGATGGCTTTCTCGTCGGCCGACAGAGTTTGGATGCCGATACCTTTACGGCGATCTTGGCGTTGATGGATTAAACTTGCTCCGCTGTAAGGGGAGGGGGACCAGCGAAGCCGGTGGAGGGGTGTCCCGCTATCGAGAGGGTTGATACCCCTCCGTCAGCGCTCCGCGCTGCCACCTCCCCTTGCAGGGGAGGAAAGGAGTAGCTCAAACGTCGTCACCGCGACCGGCAAAAGGGTCAGTTCCCCGCCATGCGCCTGCGCGATCCGGCGGGCGAGCGTCAGGCCGATGCCCGAACCCTCCGGCTTGGTGGTGTGGAAGGGGCGGAAGATCCGCGCCCGCTCCGGCGCGGGGATGCCTTGCCCGCTGTCCGACACGCGCACCACCAGCCGATCCGCCTGCCCGACGACGGCGAGGGTCACCGCCGGGGCGACTGTTCCGGCCAGTGCGGCTTCGGCGGCGTTGTGGAGCAGCGCCCAGAGTCCTTGCGTTATCTGGTCGCGGTCGCACCAGCCGGTTACGGCTTCGGGCATGTCGACCGACAGCGTCACCCGGTCGCCGAAACGCTCGGCGAACAGGCGGGACAGGTCGCCGACCAGTTCCTCCATATCCACTACGGCCCGCACCGGATCGGGCAGCCTGGCCAGCATCCGATACGCCCGCGTGAAGCGCTCCAGCCCCTCGATCCGCCGGGCCAGCGTCGCCAATATGCCGGGCAGCCGGGCATCGCCCCGTTCGGCCGCCACCTGCGCGCTGTCGGCCAGCGAGACGATCGGCGACAGGCCGTTCAGCAGTTCGTGGCCGAGAATATCGATCATCTCGTTATCGGCATGGGCCTCGGCCGCGCGGCGTTCCGCCTCGATATCCACCAGCATCACCAGCATACGACCGGGGCCAGCCACCCGCTCGATCCGCCAGCTTCTGCCTTCATGGCGCAACTGCGTCTGTCCGGTGTCGCGCAGCGCGGGCGGGGTCGGGATCACCCGGTCGTCGGTGGCGAACAGGGTGCGGCTGGCGCGGTTGATCGCCTGCGCCCGCCCGGTATCGACGCGCAGCAGGGGCAGCGGGATCTGGTCGAACAATGCATCCAGCGGCGGGCCGTCCGGGGCGGGGCGCGTCATGTCATGACCGCCACCACCGCGCCCCGCCCGCGCCGCCGTCCAGAATCCCGCCCCGATCAGCCAGGCGATGCACAGCCCCGCGCCCAGGATCGACCCCAGCATCCCCCTCTGCCACGCCTCCAGCATCGACGCGCCGAGGATGGTCAGCGCCAGCCCGGACAGCCCCGCCGCCACCGCGCGCCGCCGCGACAGGTCAAAGCCCATGACGTGCCATTCGGCGATAGAGCGCGCCACGACTGAGCCCCAGCGCCTGCGCGGCCTGGGTGACATTATGGTGATGCTGGACCAGTGCCGCCTCGATCATCGCGCGTTCGCTCTCGTCCAGATCGAAGCTCGCGCGGGACGTCGCCGGGGCCATGTTCTGGGCGGCCGGGGGGGCGAGCAGCGCGGCCTCGATCACGCCCTGTTCGCCCAGCAGCAGCGCCCGTTCGATCGCGGCGGCGAGGCCGCGCGCCTCGTCGGGCCAGTGCGCGGTCGCCAGCAGCGCCTCGGCGGCGGGGGTGAAGCGGGGCGGGGGCAGGCCGTGCCGCTCGGCCGCGATCCGCGCGAAATGGCGGGCGAGCAGCGGCACATCCTCCCGTCGTTCGGCCAGCGAGGGCGCGACGATCTCCACCGCCGCGATCCGCCGCGCGAGCGCGGGCATGATCGCACGGGGATCGTCGGCGATGGCGATATAGCGGTCCTCGGGCCGCAACCGGTCGAGCAACCGGGCCTGGGTGATCTCGTCCAGCCGGTCGGGATGGCGGAGCAGCCAGCTCGTGCCCCCCTCGGCGCCGTCCAGCCGATCCCAGGCCAGCGGATCGCGCACATCGATCCGCGGCATCGGCCGCCCGGCTGCGTGGGAGGCGGCATGAAGCGCTGCCGCGATCAGGCCGCGCCCTGCGCCCGATCGCCCGGTCACGACGACACCTGCCATGGTCGGGCCGACACGGCGGATCAGGTCGCGGACATGTGCGATGGCGGGGCTGTCGCCCAGCAGACGGGCGGGTTCGGCCTTGCCTTCGTTTGTGACATGATCGCGCGGCGCGGCGCGGCGGCGCGCGGCCAGTTCGATCTTGGCGATCAGCTCGGCATTGCGCCACGGCTTCATCACGAAGTCGCGTGCGCCCGCCTGCATCGCGGCGACGGCCAGCCGGATGCCGCTATGCGCGGTGATGACGATGATGCACGCGCCCGGATCATCGGCGAGCAGCCTGTCCAGCATCGCCAGCCCCTCCGCCCCGTCCGTCCGCCCGGCGGCATAGTTCAGGTCGAGCAGGATCGCGTCGTAGCGCCGGGCCGCCAGCCGCGAAAAGCCATCTTCCGGCCCTTGCGCCACGTCCAGCTGGTGCCCCGCCAGATCGATCGCGATGGCCAGCGATTCGGCGATGCGCGGATTGTCGTCGATGACCAGGATCGCCAAGGCGGTGGATGGCGCGCTTGACGCCGGGTCGGACCGTCCATTTTCGGACGGTGCGTCCGGTGCCGAACGGTCGGATTCGGCAGGGTCATGTGAAAATGGCGTATTCATAGGGGTTTAGGTTTTTCGCCCGTCCTGGGTGACACTCCATCCATGATGACCGAACAGCCCGTACGCGCAAGCACTTCACCGGGGCCGGGAATGGACCGCGTCATCGCGCGCAGGCCCGCGCCCTGGTGGCGCCGCCGCCCGGTGGTGATCGCCGTGTTGCTGGCGCTCGGCGCGGTGCTGGTCTGGCGGTTGCTGCCCGCCGCCGGGTCGACCGACATTGCCGCCGCCAATGTCGAGACGGGCGAGGTGACGCGCGCCGCGTTCGACGATTATCTGCCCGTCCGCGCCACCGTCACGCCGCGCATCACGACGCTGGTCGGTGTCCTGTCGGGCGGGCAGGTGGAAAAGCTGATGGCGCAGGACGGCGAGATGGTCGGCGAGGGGCAGCCGCTGGCCACGCTGGCCAATCCGCAGCTCAAACTCGACGTGCTGACCCGCGAGGCGCAGATCGCCAGCCAGCTGGGCGGCGTGGCGAGCGAGGGGCTGGGGATCGAGCGCAATACGCTCGACCGGGCGGCACAGGTGGCGCAGGCCGAATATGACCTCATCAAGGCGCGCCGCGACCTGGGCATCCGCCGCCAGCTTCACGATCAGGGTTTCCTGTCGGACGCGGGGGTGAAGAGCTTCGAGGAGGAGGCCGCCTATCAGGAAAAGCGGCTTGCCCAGTTGAAATCGGGCCGCGCGACCGAGGCGCGGATCACCGCCACCCAGTCCGCCCGGCTGAACGACACCCAGACGCGGCTGTCCGGCAATCTGGCGGCGGTGCGCGCGGGACTGGAGGCGTTGACCATCCGTGCGCCCGCGGGCGGGCGGCTGACCAACTTCACCATCCAGCCCGGCCAGACGCTGAAGCCCGGCGACCCGGCGGGACAGGTCGATAGCGAGGGCTCGTGGAAGCTCGTCGCGCAGGTCGACGAATATTATCTCGGCCGCGTCGCGCTGGGCCAGTCGGCGACGACCTCGGAGGGGGCGAGGCTGACCGTCTCCAAGGTGTTGCCCGCCGTGAAGGACGGGCGTTTCCAGGTGGAACTGACCTTCGACAAGGCGCCCGCCGGGCTCAATCGCGGGCAGACGATCGATATCCGCATCACGCTGGGTGCGGCCAGCCGTGCGGTGGTGGCGCCGGTCGGTGGCTGGCTGGAGACGGGGGGCAGTTCGGCCTTCGTCCTCGACCCCGATGGCGCCCATGCCCGCCGCCGTGCCGTCCGCATCGGCCGCCGCAATCCCGAACGGGTGGAAATCCTCTCCGGCCTCAATCCCGGCGAGCGCATCGTCATCAGCAACACCGCGTCCGTGAAGGGCGACATCCTGAACATTCGATAAGGGGGAAGATCGATGATCCGACTGGAAGCCATTCAGCGCCGCTACGTCTCCGACGAGGTGGAGACCACCGCGCTGCACGACATCGACCTGCATGTCGCGGCGGGCGAATTCCTGGCCATCATGGGGCCGTCAGGCTGTGGCAAGTCGACGCTGCTCAACACGCTGGGCACGGTCGATCGGCCGACCGGCGGGCGATACATGTTCGGCGACCGCGATCTGGCGGCGATGGACGAGAAGCAGCTGGCCAAATTCCGCGCCGAGACCCTGGGCTTCGTGTTCCAGAGCTTCAACCTGATCGACGAGCTGACCATCGAGGAGAATGTTGCACTCGGCCTCGCCTATCGCAGCGACGTGGGGGATCGGCGCGGTCGGGTGGCCGCCGCGATGGACAAGGTCGGCATCGCCCACCGGGCGCGCCACTTCCCGCACCAGCTGTCGGGCGGCCAGCAGCAGCGTGCCGCTATCGCCCGCGCGATCGTGGGCGATCCCAAGCTGATCCTCGCCGACGAGCCGACCGGCAACCTCGACACCGCCAATGGCGAGCAGGTTATGAACATCCTGACCGGGCTGAACGATGCGGGCGCGACCATTGTGATGGTGACGCACTCGCCCAGCCATGCCGACCTCGCCAAGCGCCGCATCGACATGCTCGACGGCCGCATCGTCGCCAGCGCCATGCGCGCGATCTGAAAAGGACATTCCGATGAAGAAGATGATTTCCGCCATCGCCCTGCTGTCGCTTGCCGCCGTTGCGGCACCCGCACAGGAAAGCGCGCAGACGACGCGCGGCTACGACCTGCGCGGCTTCGACCGGATCGACGTTGGCGGGTGCGATATCGTGACCGTCTCGCTGGGTTCCGGCTATGCCGTGTCGGCGCGGGGGCGGGCGGCCAATATCGACCTGCTGCGTATCGACACCATTGGCGGCGCGCTGCGCATCCGCCGCAAGGACAATAGCTGCAACGGCCATGACCGCCGTGTCGCGATCGCCGTCACGCTGCCCGCGATCAGGGCGGTCAAGCTCAGCGGTGCGGCCGAGATGAACCTGCCCGCCCTCGAGGCACCGGCGTTCGCGGTGGATACCAGCGGCGCGAGCGTGCTTCGCCTGTCGACGCTGCGTAGTGGCACGACCAGTTTCGGCCTGTCGGGGGCGAGCGGCGTGACGGTGCGGAGCCTGCGTGCCGAACGCGTGAAGCTGGACATGTCGGGGGCGAGCGTCCTTCGCGCGGACGGCGATACGGGGCAACTGACCATCGACAGCAGCGGGACGAGCGAGGTGAATACGCGCGCCCTGTCCGCACGGCAGGTCACGATCGGCGCGAGCGGCACGGCCCATGTGCGCGTCGGTGCCGCCGAACAGGCGAATGTGAGCGCCAGCGGCATGGCCGATGTCAGCATCGAGGGAAATCCCCGCTGCACCGTCGCCCGGAGCGGGCTCGTCCGCATCGCCTGCGGTCGATGACCATCTTGTCCGGGGGCATCACATCATGAACCGCTTCGCGCTTCTGTCGCTCTATCGCTCGCTTGTGCGCCACAAGCTCTACGCCGCGCTCAACATCGGCGGCCTGGCGGTGGGGATCGCCGTCTTTCTGGTGCTAAGCCTCTATGTCCGGTTCGAGACGGGGTATGAGAAATGGCTGCCGGATCATGACAAGCTGTATCTGGTCGAGGAATATTGGAACATGCCGGGCAGTCCGGCCGACGGCTATTCCACCGGCACGATGGGCGGGCTGATCGATCAGCTTCGCGAGGATTTTCCCGATACGGTGGGAACGCGCATTCAGGTCATGGATGTGAACGTGGTGCGGGGTAACACGGCGACCACCGAACCGCTGGGTTATGCCGATCCGAATTTCCTCGATATCGTACGCTTGCCGATCGTGGCCGGCGATGCCGTGCGCGCTCTGCAAGTGCCGGACAATGTCCTGATCAGCGAAACCATCGCGAAGCGGTATTTCCCCAACGGAAATCCGGTCGGACAGGCGATGACGCTGACCATCCTCGGAAAGACGGCGCGCTATCGCATTGCCGGTGTCTTCCGTGATCTGCCGCCGGATACGGAATTGCCCTATTCGATGCTGGTCAAGACGCCCACGCCGCATCCCGACCCCATGTGGAACCACTGGGGCAGCGAGAGGGTCTGGACCATTCTCCGGTTCGACACGCCGCAGGCCGTCACACGTCTGCAAGCGCAGATGCGAGCCTTTGTCGATCGCCGGGCCAAGGAACAGGGACCGTCCGCCAAACTACTCAGCCTCAGGATCAATCCGCTGTCGGATATCCATCTGCAGACGTCCCCCGGGCGCAAGATGACCGTCGTGACCTTGGGTATCGTCGGCCTGCTGACCCTGCTGATCGCCATCGTCAATTACGTGAACCTGGCAACGGCGCGTGGCGGTTTGCGGGCGCGGGAAGTCGCCATGCGGAAGGTTCTGGGTGCGAATCGCACGGCTCTGATCCGCCAGTTTCTGGGTGAAGCCATATTGATCGCGGCCTTCGCTGCACTGGGCGGCCTGATTCTCGCCGAACTGGGCCTGCCGATGATCAATGCCGCCGGGGGACTGAAGCTGTCGCTCGACTATGCGGTGGTGCTACCCGGACTGGCGGTGTTGGCGTTGTTCGTCGGAGGTCTGGCGGGCCTGTACCCGGCGCTGATGCTGTCGCGCTTTCCGGCGGCGGCGGTGCTGGCCTCGTCCCGCTCGCCGGGCGGCGGCCGGGCGGGGGCGCGGGTCCGCGAGATGCTGGTGGTGTTCCAGTTCGCCCTCGCCATCGCCTTCATGATCGGAACCGTGGTGCTGATCGCACAGACACGGCATGTCCGGAACACGGATGTCGGGTTTCGGCGGGATGGTCTGGTGACCGTCAGTTCGACCAGCGACAGCGCTGTCACAGAGCCGCAACTGACCGCATTTCTTACGCGAGCCGCGTTGCTGCCCGGGGTGCGATCGGTGACGACGTCCGACTCTTCGCCGGGGGCTAGTAGTTTTAACAGCGACAATTATGCGGTACCGGGGAAGCCCGAACCCGGTGCCAGCCTTCAAGCGATCATCGTGTCGCCAAATTTCTTTCCGACTTTCGGTATCAAACTGCTCGCTGGCCGCTTGCCTGACGATGCACATCGCGTGGATGATGCGCGCAACGCGGACGATGCTACGCGGACAGTCCCTAATGTCGTCATCAACCGCAAGGGGGCCGAGGCACTGGGCTTCGACAGCCCGGAGGCGGCGATCGGCAAGACGGTTGGGCGGACCAATCCCCGGACGATCATCGGCGTCGTGGAGAATGCCCGCTTCTTCTCGCCGCGCGATCCCGTCAATCCAACCATGTATTATTATCATTCGCGCTTCTCGACGATCCCGCGCACGACCCTGCGCGTCGAGGGTGATCCTCGAGAGACGATCACAGCGCTCCGCGGCATCTGGCGCCAGATCGCGCCGCAAGTTCCGTTCGAGGCGAAGACCGCCAGCCAGAATATGGAGGAATATTACAAGGCTGACGATCGGACCACGCGCCTGTTCGGGATCGGTGCGGGTCTCGCGGTCCTCATCGGCTGCGTCGGGCTCTGGGGCCTGGCCTCCTTCAATACGCAGCGGCGGGTGAAGGAGATCGGTATCCGCAAAACGCTGGGCGCCTCGGCCACCGATATCGTCCGCTTGCTGGTCGGGCAGTTCTTGCGGCCGGTGCTGATCGCCAATCTGGTGGCCTGGCCGCTCGCCTATGTCGCGATGCGGACGTGGCTGGCGGGGTTTGACGACCGGGTGGCGCTGTCGCCGTTCTACTTCGCGGCCGCCACGGCGCTGGCGCTGGCCATCGCGGTGCTCACCGTGCTGGGCCAGTCGCTCAAGGCCAGCCGTGCGGCCCCTGCCTGGGCATTGCGTCATGACTAGGCGGCGGGCGTGGCTGCTGATGGGGGTGGCCCTGATCGCGGCCGCCCCCGCCTCGGCGGAGACGCTGCGCGAGGCGATGGCGGCGGCGTGGGAGGGCAATCCCGAACTCGCCGCCGCGCGTGCCCGGCAGGATGCGCTGGCCGAGACGCCGAACCAGGCGCGCGCCGCCGGGCGGCTGACGGCGGGGGCGACCAGCAATGCGGGGTATGACCGTCTGGGTTCCGATGGCACGGGCGTGCGCACCGGCTCGACCTCGGCGCTGGGCGGTGTCAATGCGACCCTGCCGATCTGGACCGGCGGTCGGGTGTCCTCGGCGGTGCGGGCGGCGAAGGGGGATGTCGCGGCTGGCGGCCAAGGCTTGCGTGATGTCGAGGCCGATATGCTGGAGCGGGTCGTCGGCGCCTATGCCGACCTGCTCTATACCCAGCAGGCGGTCGAGGTCGCGCGGGTCGGGATCGCGCGGCTCGACAGCCAGGTGGCGGAGGCCAGGTCCCGATACGGCCTGGGGCAGGCCACGCGCACCGACGTCGCACAGCTGGAGGCGCAGCGGGCCAGCGTCGTCGCCAACCTGGTCGATGCCGAGGGGGCGGCGGCCACCGCGGCGGCAGCGTACCGGGCGATCGTGGGGCGCGACGCGGGCGTGCTGGACGCGACGATCGCGACGCCCGCCGCCCTTCCGCGCACCCTGGCCGACGCACGGGCGGCGGCGGAGGCCGGCAACCCGCTGCTCCTGGCCCAGCAGCGCCGGGTGGAAGCCGCCACCGCACGGATCGACCAGGCGCGCGCCGATGGTGCCCCGGCGGTCGATCTGGCCGGTGGCTATGGGCGCGGCGTGCAATGGGCGGGAGGGCAGGCGAACGGCTTCGACAGCGCCGCCAATGCGGGGCTGGCCTTGCGTATTCCATTGCTGACCGGCGGCTTGGTTGCCTCGCGCGTGCGGCAGGCGGAGGCGGTGCGGCGGGCGGAACGCTTTGATGCGGATGCCGTGGCGCGCGGCGTGGTGCGGGCAGCCGACACCGCCTGGGCCTCGCTCACCGCCGCGCAAGGACGGCTGACGGCGAGTGCGCAGGGGCTGAAGGCGGCCGATCTGGCGCTGAAGGGCGTGCGGGCCGAATATGGCTTCGGCCTGCGCTCGACGATCGACATATTGGTGGCCGATCAGAGCTATCGCGCGGCGCAGCTGGCGGTGGCGCGGGCGCAGGTGGATGTGCTGATCGCGGAGGCGGCCTTGCTGCGCGCGATCGGGCGGATGGGGCGGGGGGCTTTTGGTTGATGGGGGGGCTCGGTGAGACACCTTTCCCTCCCCCGACCCCTCCCGCCTGCGGGAGGGGAGTGATTAAGGCCTGCGCCTCGCCCGTCAGACTCTCGCCCCCCGCAGGTGAGTTTCGGGTTGATCATGCCCCCGGCATGACCTAAACGATGTGGGGCATCGTTTACCCAAAACTGGGCTGGGGGAGGGCAGGGTGTCTCGCAGAGACCGGCCTGAGCGATCGCCTCCCCGACTTACCCCGTCGCCCGATCCCCTTCGGCCGGACCCGATACCGCCATCGACAGCGCCCGCCGGAGCAGGGACGGCGAGCACGGCTTGCCGCACACCGCCGCGCCCGGATAGCGCGATTGCAGCGCGTGTTCGTCGGCATGGCCGGAATGGAAGATCAATGGCACCCCCGCTTCGTGCAGCCGCTCAGCTGCCGGGAAGACTTCGCCGTCGCGCAGGCGCACGTCCAGGATCGCGCAGGCCAGCTCGGGCTTGTCGCCGTCCAGATGCGCCAGCACGTCCTCGACGCTGACATAGGGGCCGTCCACGCGATAGCCGCCATCCTCGATGATGGACTGAAGATCCAGCGCGACGAAGAATTCGTCCTCGACCAGCAAAATGGTTTTAGTCATGCGAGAGTACCGTCTCCGGCAAGGTAAGGCTGAGGAGGAAACGCCCGTCGAGGCTTTTGCGCTCCAACTCCGCCCCCAATTGGCGTGAAGAAGTCTGGACGAGCAGCGTGCCGAAGCCCTTGGCACCGGTGTCGTCGGGCACCTGACCGCCGGTTTCGGACCAGTCGAGCCGCAACTTGCCGTCCGCCAGCGTCCAGCCGACCGCCAACTCGCCCGAAGGCTGCGCCAGCGCGCCGTATTTGACCGAGTTGGTGGCCCATTCGTGCAGGATCAGCGCCAGCGGCGACAGGCAGCGGCGATCGACCAGCAGTGGCGGTCCGTCGATGGTGATGGTCGACTGGCCGCGATAGGGGGCGATCGTCGCCTCGACCAGCGCCGCGAGCTCGATCGCCTGCTGCTCGCCCGCCGGGGAGGCGAGCGAATGGGCGCGGCCCAGGGTCGCGATCCGCTCGCGCACATCGTCGGCCATTTCGGTCACGTCGTCATGCGAACGTGATGCCGCCGAGACGATGCCCGAGATGATCGCGAACAGGTTCTTCACCCGGTGGTTCATCTCGCGCAGCATCAGCTCGCGCGTCTCGGCAATGGCATATTCGGCGGTCACGTCGATCGACACGCCGACCATCCGGTGCGGCGCCGAAGAGGTCACGACCCGGCCGAAACCCTTGATCCAGCGTTCCTTGCCATTCAGGTCCAGCCGGAACGTCATCTCGAAATCGCCGCGCCCGGCCATCGCCTCGGCCAGCGCCAGCTCGACGCCCGGTCGGTCCTCGGGGATGATCCGGTCGAACACCTGATGCACCTGGTCCGCCGTGTCCTGGGGCGAAAAGCCGAACAGGTGGCGGCCCGTCTCGTCCAGGAAGATCTCGCCGGTGCCGCCGCGATATTCCCACACGCCGATGCCGCCCGCCTTGATCGCCAGGTCCAGCCGCTCGCGCTCGGCGGCGAGTTCGCGCTCCAGGCTCAGCGCGTCGGTGATATCGGTCAGCACCAGCGTCGCGCCATCGATCCCGTCGCCCTGGGTGCGATAGGGCAGGATGCGCAGCGACAGGGTGCGCCCGCCGTCGCGCGTCGTCACCCGCTGCTGCATCGCCGCACCGCCGCCCGCGACCTGCGCCGCGCCGTCGAGATAGTCGGTCGTCGCCAGCCGGGTGGACACATCGGCCAGCAGCCGCCCCCGGTCGCTGGGTTGCAGCGGGAAGATGGCCCTCGCCGCCTCGGTATAGCTGCGGATGCGCAGGTTGCGGTCGAGCACGACCACCGCGAGATCGGTCGATTCGAAGAAGTTGCGCAGGTCGGAATTGGCGACGGTCAGCTGGTCGACCTTGGTCTTCAGCTCGTCATTGACCGTCGACAGCTCCTCGTTCGTCGATTGAAGCTCCTCGTTCATCGACATCATTTCTTCGTTGGAGCTTTTCAGCTCCTCATTCGCCGTCTCCAGCTCCTCGACCGTGGACCGCAGCCGGTGGCGGGTCAGGCGCAGCTCGTCCTCCAGCGCCTCGATATGGTCGTCACCCGGTTCCAGATCGGCGAGGTCGCTCGCCTCGACCGGACTGAACGGCGCGGAGTCACGGAACAGGAACAGCAGCGATCCGTCGGTCAGGGGGTCGCAGATCACCTCGACCTTCTGGACGCCAAATTCTGTCGTCACCGCCACGTCGCGCGCCGCGATCCGCTTGCGCGCGTCACGCGCCTGGCGAAGCATCGGGCCGATCACCTCGCGCAGGCCGGGACGGGCCAGCGTGATCGCACCCGATCCGCCCGCGCGGGTCACGGGGAAGTTGAAGTATCGGCTCAACCGCCCGAACGCGGCCAGGATGCCGCCGTCCTGGTCCACCACCATGCTGGGCGGGGAATAGCGGTCGACGATGCGGCGCATCGCCGTGCTTTCGTCGCCGCTGGGCGAGCCTCCGTCACGCTCGCCCCGCTCGCCGCGCCGACGCGGGCTGCGGCTCATGCCGCCGGGCAGGTCGATGGGGTAGGAGGGGGAACCGGGCGACCGTTCGAACAGCCGGGCATGGCCGTCGATCGCGGGGAAGAGATGGTCGAACCGGCCGACGCTCTCCGAAGGCCCCAGGAACAGATAGCCGCCCGGCCGCAGTGCATAATGAAGCAGCGGCAGCACCGATTGCTGCAACCTATCATCGAAATAGATCAGCAGGTTGCGGCACGACACCAAGTCGATCCGCGAAAAGGGCGGGTCCTTGACCAAGCTGTGGTTGGAAAAGCGGATCATGTCGCGGATCGGCGCGGCGATGCTGAACCGCTCGGCATGCGGCATGGTATAGCGTTCGCGGAGATGGGCCGGAATATCGGCCATGGCGGAGGCGGGATAGCTGCCCTCGCGCGCGATCTGGAGCATCTGTTCGTCGATGTCGGTCGCGAAGATCTGCACCGCCAGCGGCTGCCCGCTTTCGCGCGCGGCCTCGGCGAACAACATGGCGATGCTATACGCTTCCTCGCCGCTGGAGCAACCCGGAATCCAGATCCGGATATCCTCGTCGGGGTCGCGCTCCCGCGTCAGCGGTTCGACCGCCCTGGTGCGCAGCGTCTCGAACAGTTCGGCATCGCGGAAGAAGCGGGTGACGTTGATCAGCAGGTCGCGGAACAGGGCCTCGCACTCGTCCGCATCGCTCTTCACCCGCGCCAGATAGGCCGAGCCGGTGCCGATGCCGAGCACATGCATCCGCCGCTCGACCCGGCGAACCAGCGTCGTCCGCTTATAGCCCGAAAAGTCGTGGCCTACCGCGTTGCGCAGCACCCGGCACAGGTCGTCGATATGGTCGGCGACGACCTCGGCTTCCTGCTCCTTCGGATCGCCCGAGCGGCGGGCGAAAAAGGCATGGAGGCAATCGAGGATTTCGCTGGGAGGCTTGACGAAATCGACCAGCCCGGTGCCGACCGCCGACAGGGGCATCCCGTCATAGCGCGCGGTTTCGGGCTTCTGGAAGACGCTGACGCCGCCATTTTCCTTGATCGCACGCAGGCCGGTGGTGCCGTCCGCGCCGGTGCCGGACAGGATGACGCAGGCGGCATTGGCCTGCTGGTCGCTGGCCAGCGACAGGAAGAAATCGTCGATCGGGCGGCGCAGCCCGCGCGGCTGGACGAAGTCGGTCAGCTCCAGCACGCCGCCGCGAATGGCGAGGCCCCGGCCGGGCGGGATGATATAGACGCGGTCGGCCTCGATCCGCTCCAGCCCCTCGCACTGGCGCACTTCCAGATTGGTATGCCGGTCGAGCAGCTGGGCCAGCATGGACTCGTGATTGGGGTCGAGATGCTGGACGACGACGAACGCCATGCCCATCGGCGCGCGCGCCGGAGTCAGCATCTCGCGAAGCGCCTCCAGCCCGCCCGCCGATGCACCGATGCCGACCACGGGCACGGGCACGATAACATTATCCTGATGGGTGGCGGTCTGCGGAGACTCTGCGTCCGCGCTCACGGAAAGGCGGCCCGGTCGAGGTCCGACAAGGTGAGCTTGGCCTGCGCGATGGTCGCGGCGGTGTTGGCGATGGCGGTCAGCGACCCCTCCAGCACGATGCCGCTTTCCGCCAGGATCGGGGTCAGCTTGCCCAGCGTGCGGCCCAGTTCCGCATCATAGGCGGCCAGCCGCTCGGGCTGTGAGCGGCTGACATCGAATTGCGACGCGAAAATATAAGGCATCTCGCCGCCCAACTGACGCAGCTTCGACATGTAGAGCAGATTGACGAAGGGCGAGCCGTCCTTGCGGAAATTGATCAGCATGGTGCGGACGTTGACCTGGCGATCATTGGCAAGGGATTCGCGGATACGCTCGCGCGCTTCGCTGTTGTCGGCATCGCGCTGGAGCATCCGGCAATTGCGCCCGACCACATCCTCGCTGGTATAGCCCGTCAATTCGCGAAAACCGTGATTGATGAAGATCAAGGGATTGTCATCGCGCGCGTCGGCCAGCGCCAGGGCGATGGGGGACTGGTCCAGATAAGCGGCCAGATGACTGGGAATTTCAATATCGTGCACGTAACCTGGCTCCATGACGCGCATTCGCATGGCGTCCTTCCCTCCGCAAGTGCCGTGACCCCCGGCGCCCCCCGAAAACTTCACATGGGTGAACCCTTCGGGGCATCATGACGTTCCCGCCGTCTTACGAAATCATTGCGACGGCGGAACGGGCGAAGCCGTGGTCGGGACGGGGCGTGGCCCCAGCCAGGACTGGCGGAAACGGGTCTGTTCGGGCGTCAGCGGCTGGCCGATCTTTTCGTTCGGCACCACCTCGATCGTCGGATCCTCTGCCAGCGTCAGGATGGTACTGCGCTCGCCCCCGCGCTGGCGATAGACGATGGGAAGGCGGTCGCCGGGCGCATGGCGCGAAAGGATCGCGGTCCACGCCTGCTGGTCGGCGAGCGGACGGCCATCGACGCTGACGATCCGGTCGCCCTTGTCGAGCCCGGCATCGTAAAGCGGCGTGCCCGGCATGGTCGCGATCGTTATGCCCATGCCACCCTCGACCGGCCCCGGCAAACCGCCCGCCCAGGCCGCCTTCGGGTTCTTTTGGCGCAGGGTCAGCCCGGCCTGCGCCAGCAACGGCGCGAAGTCGGGCAGGCCGCTGGCGGTGATGCTGCGCGCGAAGAAGCGGTCCGCAAATGCCTGATCGCCCGTCACCTGTCCCAGCGCGATGCGCAGATCGTCGGGGCGATAGCTGCGCTCGGGCTTGCCGAAGCTCCGCCAGAGCTGGCGCATATAATCGTCGAGCGACAGCTGCGGGAAACGTTGCCGCAGCTCCATGTCGAGCGCCAGCGCGATGACCGCGCCGTAAGGGTAGTAAGAAAAGAAGATGTTCGGGTTGGTCGGATCGATCGACTGCGCCGCATCGACGAAGGGCGCGCGCAGGCTCATCTCCTGCGGCCCGCCATAACGGCGCGCGGGCGAGTTGATGAGCGCGTTGAGCGTGCCCGACAGCTGGGCGACATAATCCTGGACCGGCATCTCGCCCGCACGGACCACCGCCAGAGGACCGTAATATTGGGTGAAGCCCTCGGCCAGCCAGAGCGACGGCGTGGCATTGGCGCGGGTGAAGTCGAACGGCTCCAGCTCGGCGGGGCGGATGCGCTCCACATTCCAGCTGTGGAAGAATTCGTGGCTCAGCGTCTGGATCTGCGAGAATTTGCCCGCCGCCAGCGAGCGCGCCTGGCTGATGACCGTGGAGTTGCGATGCTCCATGCCGTCGCCGCTGATCTGCGGCATGTAATCGGCCAGAAAGGTGTAGGTGCCATAGTCATAAGCGGGCGTCTCGCCGAAGATGGCGATCTGCTGCGCCACGACCTTCTGCGCCATCGCGGCGAAACGGTCGAGATCGGCGGGGCTGCCGTCATGATGGACGGTCAGGCGGATGGTGTAGGTCTTCGCCCCGTTCGCAACCGTCCAGTGACGCTCGTCCCAGGCGGACAGCTCGACCGGGCTATCCATGAAATATTGCAGGTCGCGGGCGGTGAAGACGGTCGGGTCGCTGGTCGGCGCGAGCTGCGTGGCGATCTTCCACCCGGCTTGCGGGTGAAAGCGGACGCGGATCGGTCGTGCGTCCTGCCCCACCGCCCACAGGAAGGTCGCGGGGATGTTCAGCCGGGCATGGGTCGGATCGATCTGCGCATAGGTGCCGTCGCCCCGGTCGCCGAACAGCGTGTAGCGCACCGTCACCGTGCCGTCATGGCCGACCACGGTCCAGCCGTAGGGATCGGTCCGCTCGACGGTCAGCGGCCTGCCCGCGCCGTCGACGGCCGACACCGAATAGACGTTCTTGGCGAACTCGTGCAGCGCATAGCGGCCGGGCGAGGAGCGGGCCATCTGGAAGCGGACGGGCGTGCGGTCCAGCCCGCGATAGGTGACGCTGACCTGCGCCTCGTGATGCTGGGCGCGGGGGAAGGCGATGTCATATTCGACCGGCGCCTGCGTGGCTTGAGGTGCGGGAGCGGTCTGCGCCGCGACCGGCCGCATCGCCGTGGAGGCCAGCGCCACCGCCGCCGTCATCGCCAGAAACCGCATGCCATTCCCCTTCGTGTCCGTAAGTCCGCGACTTAGGCATGGAGACTGGCCATGGTCCACCGCTTTTCCGGGAAAGGGCTGATCCGCCGGGAGCCAGCCGAATCACCGCACGCCCCGCCCCGCAGGGCTGGTCCAGTGATCCGAAATGTCAGGAAAATCTGGAGGCGCGACCGGGAATCGAACCCGGGTGCAAGGATTTGCAGTCCTCTGCGTCACCACTCCGCCATCGCGCCTCGATGCGTGGGAGGCGGGCGTTTCTGCGGTTTTTGCTCGGCTGTCAACAGGGGAGTTGTGGATTGCTATAAAAAGTGTGCTGCGTTCTTATTCCGTCTTTCCCATTGGCATGCCTTATTGCCTCGGCACGGAGAGCTAGGTCACTGTGTAGCAATGAGCGAATCAGCTTCTGAAGATAAAGAACGCGAGGAGCGTTTTCGCCGTAACTGGTGGGGCTACGGCGCGGGGCTGATCGTCGCATACGCCCTATCGGTGCCAATTCTAAAGTTTGCTAATCCTGAGGCGCTCCAGATCACTGGCTTTCTTAATCAGCGGCGTAATATTTTTCGGCTATGGGGCTATGATCGATAGGCCGAGCTTTTCCGCTCGGGCTAAGCTTGGTGTTTCTATTCTTGTCGCTGGTATAGTTGCATGGATAGCTGCGGATGTGTTCAGTCTTGCGGCGCGCAACAGTCGAGCAAATGATGCTCGTTGCATTGCTATCCAGACTGATATGCTGTCGGCTCACCCGCGTAGAACGGATGGGCCTGACCTATTCCAAGCGCTGGGATGTCGCCCCCAAGGTCAAAGAGGCGTGTCTGCGCCGCCCACTGATCGAGAGAGGCGGGCCGGTCACGCGCTTCCATGGGGAGGATACCCGCCTTCTCGCGAGACTGCTGATGCCGCGATTAATATCCTAGAGCCGTCCAGGTTCACTGATGCTCAACCGCGCTTGGCGGAAATCGCCCCACGCGATAGAAGCGGCGGGAACCAATTTAGTGTATTGCACAACTAAAACGGCTGTGCGACAGGGTAGGGCGATGATGACAACCAGCTTTGATTCCTCGAATTTCGACGCGATGCGCCATGCGATGGTGGCCAGCCAGCTGCGCACCACGGCGGTCAGCGACCAGCGTGTCGTCGCCGCGATGGCGCGTGTCCCGCGTGAGGCGTTCGTGCCCGAGGCGCTGCGGCCCGTGGCGTATCGCGACGGGATGCTGGACCTGGGCCAGGGGCGGGCGGTCAACCTGCCGATGGCGACCGGCCGTCTGCTGACCGAGGCCTATCTGGAGGCGGGCGACCGTGTGCTGCTGATCGGTGCCGCCACCGGCTATACCGCCGCGCTGCTGGCCGAAATCGTGACCTGGGTGATCGCGGTCGAGGAAAATGCCGATCTGGTCGCCGCCGCGCGCACCGCGCTGGCGGGTGAGGCCAAGGTCGAGTTCGTGCAGGGCGCGCTGAACGCCGGGCACGCCGCCGCGGCCCCCTATGACGTGCTGGTCATCGACGGCGCGGTCGAGGAACTGCCGACTGCGCTGGTCGAGCAGGTCAAGATCGGCGGCCGGATCGTCACCGGCCTGGTCGAGAACGGCGTCACCCGTCTGGCCAGCGGTCGTCGAACCGAAGGCGGCCACGGCGTCCGCGCCTTTGCCGATGCCGAATGCACCATCCTGCCGGGCTTTGCCCGTCCTCGCGCCTTTCAATTCTGAGGGACCATGCGCCTGCACCTGACTTCCTCCCTGACCTCCGGCGTTCTGATCGGTTCGGCCCTGTTGCTGGCCGGATCGGCTTCGGCGGAGACGTTGCGCGAGGCGATGGTGCGGGCGTATCAGAGCAATCCGACGATCACCGGTCAGCGCGCCGCCCAGCGCGCGACCGATGAGAATGTGCCGATCGCGCGGTCCAATGGCCTGCCGTCCCTGCAATCCACGGCGCAGTTTACCGACAATGTCGTCGTCGCGAACAACAACTTCCTGAATCCGGAGCGGGTGGCGACCGGCGCATTGCAGCTGTCCGTACCGCTCTATCAGGGCGGCGCCGTCAAGAATGCGGTGCGCGCCGCCGAGACGCGGGTCGATGCGGGGCGCGCCCAGCTGCGCGGGGTGGAGGCGAACCTCTTCACCAATGTCGTGGCGGCGTACATGAACGTCATCCGGGACGAGGCGATCGTCAACCTCAACACCCGCAACGTCAATGTGCTGGACACCAATTTGCGCGCCTCGCGCGATCGGTTCCAGGTCGGCGACCTGACCCGCACCGACGTCGCCCAGTCCGAGGCGCGTCTGGCGCAGGCCCGTGCGCAGCTTCAGTCGGCGCAGGCGAACCTGATCTCCAGCCGGGAAAATTACGTCAACATCGTCGGCGTCGCGCCGGTCGGTCTGGAACAGCCGCCCGCGCTCCCCGCGCTTCCCGCTTCGCCCAACCAGGCGGTGGCGGTCGCGCTCGACCAGAATCCGCAGTTGATCGCTGCACGGCGCGCGGCGGATGCGACCCGCTATGACATCAATGTCGCGCGCGCCAACCGGCTGCCCCGGATCTCGGCGGTGTCGAGTGGGAATTATTTCAACTATCTCGGCTCGATCAACGTGCCGCCGGGGGCGGGCAGCGTGCCGGGCTCGGGCATCAACGCGACGGTCGGGGCGCAGCTGTCGATGCCGCTATTCCAGGGCGGACGTCCCGCGGCGCAGGTCCGCCAGGCCGAGGCGCTGCGTGGCCAGGCACTGGAGAACGCCACCGGCACCGAGCGGCAGGTCGTGGCGCAGGTCCGCTCCGCCTATGCCGTCTGGCAATCCTCGCAACAGGTGATCGCCTCGGCCGAATCGGCGGTGCGTGCCAACTCGCTGTCGCTGGAGGGCGTGCGGGCCGAGAACAGCGTCGGCACCCGTACCGTGCTCGACATCCTGAACGCCGAGCAGGAATTGCTCAACAGCCAGGTCACTCTGGTGACGGCGCGACGCGACGCCTATGTCGCGGGCTTCGCGCTGATCGCGGCGATGGGCAATGCCGAGGCGCGCGACCTGGGGCTGGACGGCGGTTCGCTCTATGATCCGGTCGCCAACTACACGCGCGTCCGCAACAAGATCAACGACTGGGGCGGCGACGGCGAGCCTGCGCCGGTCGCTGGCACCACCGCCGGAACCCCGGCCCAGACGGCGGCGATCACCCGTCCGCTCGACCCCGACGTCAACGCCCCTGTTGACAGAAGCCCCGCATTAACCACAGGTGCGGAGGCACCAAGCCGGCAATAAGGCCGGGCAGGGGCCTTGGGGGCAAGAATGGGGTTTGCGGTCATGGGTGAGATCAGCGCCGAGCCGTCGATGGAAGAGATCCTCTCCTCGATCAAACGGATCATTGCCGAAGAGGGCGAAGTGCCCGCCCGCCAGCGTCGCCAGCCGCGCCCCGTGCCCGCGCCTGCGGTCGAGGATGATTCGCCCGAGGTCCTGGAACTCAGCGATCCCATGCCGCTGCGCATGAAGGTCGAAGCCGCCGCCGCCCGTGCCGCCGAATCGGCGATGCGCGCCGTGGCGCCCGAACCGGTTCCCGCGCCGACCCCAGCTCCCGAGCCGTCGGCCTATGTTGCCGCACCCGCTCCCGCCGCCCCGTCGGTCCAGGCCGATCTGGACGATGCCGAGGAGGCGATCGTTTCCCCGCGCGTGGCCGAGGCCAGCCGTGGTTCCCTGGAGGCGCTCAGCCGTATGATGGTCAAGCCCGAACCCACCAGCGATGGCACGCTCGAAGGGCTGGTTCGCGACATGCTGCGCCCGATGCTGCGCGAATGGCTCGACACCCATCTGCCCGAGATGGTCGAGGCGATGGTCGCGCGCGAAATCGCCCGGATCACGCGCGAAGGCCGTTGATCCTGCCCGCCGGCTTTTCCGTTTGGGGGGAACCGGCGGCATTCGTCCGGGTTCGTTGGGCATGAACCCGACACCCGAGACGCCCGATCTGTCGAAATCGACGCGCTCACACGTGTCGTCCCCGCCGATCGCCGATGCGACACAGCCCCATTCGGGCCAGTCGGACATCTTCTTCGCCGCCGTGAAGACGACGCGTATGCCGATGATCGTCACCGATCCCCGGCAGCCCGACAATCCCATCGTCTTTTGCAACGAAGCCTTCAGCTTCATGACCGGCTATTCCGAGGAAGAAATTCTCGGCACCAATTGCCGTTTCCTGCAGGGGCCGGAAACCGACCGCGACGTGGTGGCCCAGGTTCGTGCGGCGATCGCGCGTCGCGACGAGATCGCGGTCGAACTGCTCAACTATCGCAAGAACGGCTCGACTTTCTGGAACGCGCTGTTCGTCTCGCCAGTCTATGACGATGCGGGCGAGCTGGTCTATTTCTTCAGCAGCCAGCTGGACATCTCGCGCCGCCGCGAGGCCGAGGATGCGCTGCACGAGGCACAGAAGATGGAGGCGGTCGGCAAGCTGACCGGCGGCATCGCGCACGACTTCAACAATTTGCTCCAGGTCATCATCGGCTATGCCGACATTCTGGAAGCGCGGGTCGACCAGAATGATCGCAGCGGTAGGCGCGCGGTCGAGGCGATCGGTGCGGCTGCCGCGCGCGGTGCGACGCTGACCCAGCAATTGCTCGCTTTTGCCCGCAAGCAGGAATTGCGCGATCGGCTGCTCAACTTCAACCAGTTGATTGAGGATTTCCGCCCGATCCTGAACCGCACGGCGGGTGACGGCATCGTGATGCGCCAGCGGCTGGAGGAAAATCTCTGGAATTGCCGGATCGATCCGGTTCAGGCCGAGATGGCGCTGCTCAACATCGTCACCAATTCGCGCGAGGCGATCGGTCGACGGTCGGGGCAGGGCGAGATTACCATCTCGACCCGCAACATGATCCAGTCCGGCGAAAGTCCCGAGGGGCCTGCCAATCTGGAACCCGGCGAATATGTCATGGTGCGTGTCGCCGATGACGGGCCGGGCATCGATACGCAGATCGCGGACAAGATTTTCGACCCCTTCTTCACCACAAAGGAGATGGGCAAGGGCGCAGGCCTGGGGCTGGCCATGGTCTATGGCTTCATGCGCCAGTCGGGTGGCCTGGCCACGGTCGAGACGGACGCGGACGGCGCGGCGATCTCTCTTTATTTCCCCCGCGCCGCCGGTGTCACCGAACGTCGCGCCGCTCCCGTGCAGGCTGCTCGCAGCGGCGGGGTCGAACGCGTGCTGATGGTCGAGGATCAGCAGGATGTCGGCGATCTCGGCAAGTCGATGCTCGAGGATCTGGGCTATGACGTCGTCCTGACCCGCAGCGCCCGCGAAGCGCTCGACCATCTGGCGCAGGACAGCGACTTCGCATTGCTCTTCACCGATATCCTGATGCCCGGTGGCATGAACGGCGTCGGGCTGGCCCAGGTCGTGCGGCGCGACTATCCGCATTTGTCGGTCCTGCTGACCACCGGCTTTGCCGACGAGGCGATCGATGAGGGCGCGCGCTCCTATGAGCTGATTCGCAAGCCCTATCGCCGCGCCGACCTGAACGAGCGGATTCGCGCGGTGCTCGACCGGCCGGGCGCCCGGACCTGATAGCATCTGGCGTCACGCCGCGCGGGTGATTAAGGCAGCGTCATGACTGAGCTGCCCAAGACGTTCGACCCCGCCGCAATCGAAGCCCGCTGGTATGGCCATTGGGAGGAAAAGGGCCTGTTCCGCCCCGACCGCCCCAATGCCGAGCCGTGGACGATCGTCAACCCGCCGCCCAACGTCACCGGCAACCTGCATATCGGCCATGCGCTCGACAACACGTTGCAGGACATCTTGGTCCGCCATGCCCGTTTGAAGGGCAAGGACGCGCTGTGGGTGGTCGGCACCGACCATGCAGGCATCGCGACCCAGATGGTGGTCGAGCGCCAGATGAACGCGCGCGGCGAAAAGCGCACCGACTTCACCCGTGACCAGTTCCTGGAAAAGGTCTGGACGTGGAAGGCGGAGAGCGGCGGCCAGATCACCGGCCAGTTGCGTCGCCTGGGCTGCTCGATGGACTGGGCCAATGAGCGGTTCACCATGGATGAGGGCTTCAGCAAGGCGGTGCTGAAGGTCTTTGTCGACCTTTACCGTCAGGGCCTGCTCTACCGCGACAAGCGGCTGGTCAACTGGGATGCCGGGCTCGGCACCGCGATCAGCGACCTGGAGGTCGAGACGCGCGAAGTGAAGGGCAGCTTCTGGCGCCTGCGCTATCCGCTCGCCGACGGATCGGGCTTTATCGAGGTCGCGACGACGCGGCCTGAGACGATGCTCGCCGACATGGCGGTCGCGGTACACCCGGACGACGCGCGCTACACCGCACTGATCGGCCAGCAGGTGCGCCTGCCGATCACCGGCCGCCTGATCCCGATCGTCGCCGACGAACATGCCGACCCCGAACTGGGTTCGGGCGCGGTCAAGATCACGCCCGGCCACGACTTCAACGATTTCGAGGTCGGCCGCCGCGCCGGGATCGAAGCGCGCGACATGCTCAACATGCTCGATGCCAAGGCGCATATCTGCCAGACGTCGGACGGTCTGATCCCGGACGCGTTCCTCGGCCTGTCGACCGCCGACGCGCGCAAGGCCGTCGTTGCGCGGCTGAAGGACGAGGGCGTCCTGATCCCGCACATCGACAAGGACGGCGAAGAGCATGACGCCGAACCGCGCACGATCCAGACCCCGTTCGGCGACCGTTCCGGCGTGGTGATCGAGCCATGGCTGACCGACCAATGGTATGTCGACGCCAAGACGCTCGCCCAGCCCGCGATCGAGGCGGTGCGCTCGGGCAAGATCAAGATCGTGCCGCAAGCCTGGGAGAAGACCTTCTTCAACTGGATGGAAAACATCCAGCCCTGGTGCGTCAGCCGTCAGCTCTGGTGGGGCCATCAGATTCCGGCATGGTTTGGGCCTACGGCGGCTGGGTATGTGATATCCGACGCAGGAAGTGGCGATGGACCCACCGATTTAGGTTGGACTTGTGTTGCTCTCGACGAAGACGAGGCTCGCAAGGTTGCGCTAGAGCATTACGGCAAGTTCGGAATTACGAAAATCGAGTTTGTAGACAGGCCTCATGAGGGGCCACGCAACTACTTCCGACATGTCGTATCAAATGGGCAACCAAATGATACTGTCTGGCTGTGGCGCGATCCAGACGTCCTCGACACTTGGTTTTCCTCTGCGCTGTGGCCCTTCGCGACGCTGGGCTGGCCCGACACGGGCGACAAGACGCTGGCGGGCCGCTACCCGAACGACGTCCTCATCTCGGGCTTCGACATCCTGTTCTTTTGGGATGCGCGGATGATGATGCAGGGCATGCACTTCATGGAAGATGTGCCCTTCAAGACACTGTATCTCCACGGTCTTGTTCGTGCTGCCGATGGCTCCAAAATGTCGAAGTCGAAGGGCAATACGGTCGATCCGCTGGGCCTGATCGACCAATATGGCGCCGATGCGCTGCGCTTCTTCATGGCGGCGATGGAAAGCCAGGGCCGCGACATCAAAATGGATGAACGCCGGGTCGAGGGCTATCGCAACTTCGCGACCAAGCTGTGGAACGCGGCGCGCTTCGCCCAAGCGAACGGCATCGGCGCTTCGGCGACGCTGGAGGCTCCGAACGCCACCCTGGCGGTCAACAAGTGGATCATCGCCGAGACGGTGAAGACCGTGCAGGCGGTCGACCTGGCGCTGGCCGATTACCGCTTCGACGGCGCGGCGAACGCGATCTATCAGTTCGTTTGGAGCCGCTTCTGCGACTGGTATCTCGAACTCATCAAGCCGGTCCTGCAAGGCGGCGAAGAGGGGGGTGACGAGACCCGCGCGGTCGCGGGCTGGGTGCTCGACCAGATCCTGGTCCTGCTCCACCCGTTCATGCCCTTCATTACCGAGGAGCTGTGGCACGCGATGGGCGCACGCGATCACGACCTGATCGTGGCGCACTGGCCGATGGCCGACGCTCGCGCGCTCGATCCGGAAGCGGAGCGTGAGATCGACTGGCTGATTCGTCTGGTCAGCGAAATCCGCGCCGCGCGCACCGAACTCAACGTGCCGCCGGGCGCGCGCCTGCCGATGCATGTGCGCGATGCGAATGACGGCACCACGGCGCGGCTGGCGCGACAGGCCTCGGCGCTCGCACGTTTGGCGCGCGTCGATACGGCCGAGGGCGAAGCCTCGGGCGGTGCGGCGCAGGTGGTGGTGGACGAGGCGACCTTCGTCCTGCCGCTGGAGGGCGTGATCGACCTCGACGCCGAACGCCAGCGCCTGACCAAGGCGATCGCGGCGGTCGAGAAGGAACGTGACGCGTTGGGCGGGCGGCTGAGCAATGCCAGCTTCGTCGAGCGCGCCAAGCCCGAAGCGGTCGAGAAGGCGAAGGCCGACCACGCCGACAAGATGGCCGAAGCGGCCCGCCTGCACGCCGCGCTGGGTCGCCTGGGTTGACAAAAAAGTCCTCCCCATCGCCAGATGGGGAGGGGGACCGCGGCCGAAGGCCGTGGTGGAGGGGCGAGGGGCAAGGGGCCTCCACTATCGCTGGCGCGTATGCGAGCTTTGGCTTGCCCCCGGCAAGCCAAGATTGTGCCGGGGGCACAATCTCGCCCGCACACCCCCTCCCCAAGCCGAGCTTGGGGAGGAATAGAGATCACCCCTGTTCCCCCAGCCGTCGCAGCCGCCGGATACGCGGCTCGCGCTGAAGCTGTGCCTCGCGGCGTATGACCTGCCGCAGCTCGTCGCGTTTCTCGTGGATCGATGCGATCACCGGCCCCATCGCGACGCCCAGATCGACCAGCACCGCCTCGGAGAGTTGCAGCGAGCTTTCCAGCGTCTCCGGCACCGCTTCGCTGACGCCCGCGCGGTATAGTTCGGTCGCATGCGCCATGTCGCGCGCGCGGGCGATGATCGGCAGGTCGGGCGCCGCCTCTCGGATACGTCGCGCCAGCCGCACGGTCAGCACCGGATCATCCATCGTCAGGATCAGCGCCCGCGCGGCGGGCAGGTTCAGCCGGTCGACCAGTTCCGCGCGCGCCACGTCGCCGAACAGCACGGGATAGCCCGCTCGCCGCGCCTCACCGACCGAATCGATATCCGCCTCGACCGCGACATAGGACTGGCCGTGGACGGTCAGCATGTCGGCGATCATCTTGCCGACGCGGCCAAAGCCGATGATGACCGTGCGCCCGGTATCGCCATCGGCCTCGGGCGCGGGGGGCTGGTCGCCGCTACGCGCCTCGATCCGGCGGGACATGACCCGGCCGGCCTTGGCGAGCAGCGGGGTGATGGTCAGGCCGATCGCGGTCACCGTTTGCCAGAAGCTGGCGGTCGAGGGCAGGATCAACTGCGCCTGCGCCGCCGTCCCCAGCACGATCAGCGTGGTCTCGGACGGGCTCCCCATCAGCAGCCCCGTCTCCGCCGCCACACCGCGCCGGGCATGGGCGACCCGCAGCAGCAGATAGGTGACGATCGCCTTCACCGCGACGACGCCGACCACCGCGAGCAGCAGCATGTCCCAGTTCTTGGCGATCAACCGCAGGTCCAGGCTCATGCCGACGGTAATCAGGAACACGCCGAGCGCGAGGCCCTTGAACGGCGCGGTCATCACCTCGACCTCGGAATGATATTCGGTCTCGGCGATGAGCAAGCCCGCCAGCAGCGCGCCGACGATCGGCGACAGGCCCGCCGCCGTGGTGGCCACGCTGGCGACGATGACGACCAGCAGCGAAGCGGCGAGGAACAACTCGGGGCTCTTGGTACGCGCGGCCTGGGCGAACAGGCGCGGCAAGACCAGCTTGCCACCCAGATACATGGCGACGACGGTCAACCCGCCGCGCAAGGCGACACCCGCAATGCCGACCCAGCCCTCGTCGCTGGCGGTCGGGGCCATGGCGCCCAGCGCGAAGATGATGGGGACCAGCGCCAGATCCTCGAAGAGCAGCATCGCGAACGCGCCGCGACCCACGGGGCTGGTCGTGCCGACCAGCGGCAGCACCAGCGCGGTCGAGGAGAGGGTGAGGGCGAGGCCCAGACCGATCGCTCCCCCCCAGCCTTGGCCCAGCATATGGAGCGCGATCCCGATCAGCGTTGCCGAGCCGATCAACTCGGCCGCGCCGGTGCCGAACACCAGCCTCCGCATCGCCCAAAGCCTGCGAAAAGACAGCTCCAACCCGATGGAAAACAGCAATAATATGATACCGAACTCGGCAAAGGGTTCGATCGACTCCGGGTTGGAGATGGTCAGATAATAGAGCCACGGCGCATGGGGCACCAGCGAGCCGAGCCCGGCCGGACCGACCAGCAGCCCGACCAGGATGAACCCGATGACCGGGCTGACCCGGAAGCGCGCAAAGGCCGGAATGACGATCCCCGCCGCCCCGAGGATCACGAGGGCGTCGGAAAAGCCCTGATTGTCTAACCGAAGTGCCATGACGACAGACTAACCCGGCTTTGCCGCGCTTGTCAGGTCGTTAATCCCACGAAACGACGATGGGGCGATTCGTCCAATGGGGTATGATGCGGCGGCGGCGTTAGGGCGGCGGGATGAAGCCGCTTTCGTTGACCGTCCTGTTCGCCATCCTGCCTTGCCTGGCCCTGACCGCCTGCGGGGATGGCGACCGGGCCGAGCGGCTGAGGCAGGCGGGGCCGAACCCGTCGCTCGACGCGCTGATGCGGGTCGCGGATGCCGATGCGGGCGCGCGAACCTTCGGCCAGTGCCTGGCTTGCCATACGATCGGCAAGGGCGAACTCGACCGGGCGGGGCCGAACCTGCACGGTATCATGGGCAAGCCGGTCGCGGGCGGGAGCGCGCGCTATGGCTATACCGCCGCACTGGAGCGGGTCGGCGGGCATTGGGATCGGGCGACGATGAACCGCTGGCTGACCTCGCCACAACGCTTCGCGCCGGGCACGAAGATGACCTTTCCCGGCCTGCCCGATCCGCTCGCGCGGGCGGATGTGATCGCCTATCTGGAGCGGGAAGGGCGGTGAGCGCGGGGCGTGCGCTGCGCCTTCGCCCAGCGCGAACGGCTGGGGGGATAGGCGCGGCTTTAATCACCAACCGCCGTTCAGCCTGAGCGTAGTCGAAGGCCATGCGACAAGCTCTCTAATGTGCTTTTGGCAAAGGTATGCCCTTGGCCTTCGACTGCGCTCAGGCTGAACGGAGGTCGGGGAATAGAAAAAAGGCCCGGAGACAACGCCTCCAGGCCCCTTCTCACAACCTTATGGCAGAAATTACTGCCAGTTGGCCATTTCGGTTTCGAGGTTGACGCGGATCGCCTCGAAGAACTGCTCGGTGGTCATCCAGGGCTGGTCAGGACCGATCAGGATCGCGAGGTCCTTGGTCATCTGGCCGTTCTCGACGGTCTGGATGCAGACCTTTTCCAGCGTCTCGGCAAAGCGCACGACGTCCGGCGTGTTGTCGAACTTGCCGCGATACTTCAGGCCGCCGGTCCAGGCGAAGATCGACGCGATCGGGTTGGTCGAGGTCGCCTTGCCCTGCTGGTGCTGGCGATAGTGACGGGTCACGGTGCCGTGCGCCGCTTCCGCCTCGATCGTCTTGCCGTCCGGGGTCATCAGGACCGAGGTCATCAGGCCGAGCGAGCCGAAGCCTTGCGCAACGGTGTCCGACTGCACGTCGCCGTCATAGTTCTTGCAGGCCCAGACGAATTCGCCATGCCACTTGAGCGCCGAGGCGACCATGTCGTCGATCAGGCGATGCTGATACTCGATGCCCGCCGCCTTGAACTGATCGGCGAATTCGGCGTCGAACACTTCCTGGAAGATGTCCTTGAAGCGGCCGTCATAGGCCTTCAGGATGGTGTTCTTGGTCGACAGATAGACCGGCCAGCCACGGTTCAGGCCATAGTTCATCGAGGCGCGCGCGAAGTCGCGGATCGAATCATCCAGATTGTACATGCCCATGGCGACGCCGGCGCTGGGGAAGTTGAACACCTCCTCCTCGATCTTCTCGCCATTCTCGCCTTCCCACTTCAGGGTCAGCTTGCCCTTGCCGGGGACCTTGAAGTCGGTCGCCTTGTACTGGTCGCCGAAGGCGTGACGGCCGACGACGATCGGGTGCGTCCAGCCCGGAACCAGGCGGGGAACGTTCTTGATGACGATCGGCTCGCGGAAGACCACGCCGCCCAGGATGTTGCGGATCGTGCCGTTGGGCGACTTCCACATCTTCTTCAGGCCGAATTCCTCGACGCGCTGCTCGTCGGGGGTGATCGTCGCGCACTTGATCGCGACGCCGTACTTCTGGGTGGCGTGGGCGCTGTCGATCGTCACCTGGTCGCTGGTCGCGTCGCGGTTCTGGACCGACAGGTCGAAATAGGCCAGTTCGATGTCCAGATACGGCTTGATCAGGCGTTCACGAATCCATTCCCAGATGATCCGGGTCATTTCGTCGCCGTCGATCTCCACGACGGGGGTGTTTACCTTGATCTTCGCCATATGCGCATCCTTCAGATTAGGCGGGTTTGGTGACGCGTCTAGGGGAGGGGGCGCGGCGGATCAACCACCCCCGATGGTTGGCGAAAAGGCCGGGGCGAACCGAAAAGATTGTGCGATGGCCGGTGGACAGGTAGACAGGCCCGATGCCTTCGCTTGAAAAGCCCCCCGTCGCGACCACCACCGTCAAGTGGCGCTTTCCCGCCGTCCATCCCGAAGGGCGCAAATATGTGCTGATCGGGGCGGGCCTGACCATCATCGCCACGCTGATCACCAAGGTGCTGTTCTGGCCGTTCGTCGGCCTGTGCATCTGGATCGCGGCATTCTTCCGCGATCCCGTCCGCACCACGCCGCAGGGCGACGACCTGATCGTCGCGCCCGCCGACGGCCTGGTGACGATGATCCAGCGCGTTCCGATCCCGCGCGAGCTGGTCGGCGAACTGGGCGAGGCGCCGCTGGTCCGCGTGTCGATCTTCATGTCGGTGTTCGACGTTCACATCAACCGCACGCCCGTTGCGGGCGTCATCCGCCAGGTCGTCTATATCTCGGGCAAGTTCCTGAACGCCGATCTGGACAAGGCGTCGGACGAGAATGAACGCCAGCATTTCGTGGTCGAAGGCCGCGACGGCCGGAAATACGGCTTCACCCAGATCGCCGGTCTGGTCGCGCGTCGTATCGTCGGTTTCGTGAAGCCCGGGGACATGGTTGCCGCAGGGCAACGCGTCGGCCTGATCCGCTTCGGCAGCCGCGTCGACGTATATCTGCCCGACGACGTCACGCCGCAGGTCTGTCTGGGCCAGCGTTCGGTCGCGGGCGAGACGGTGATCGGCCGTGTCGGCGGCAAGCCGATGACCGGCATCGCGCAGTAAGCCGCGCGCTTCGATGGCCCTTTCCCCCCGTTTCGCCCGTCGCCATACCGATGGCGAGCCGCCCCGCGGTCTGCCGCTGCGGGCGATCATTCCCAATGCGGTGACGGCGCTTGCGCTGGTGTCCGGGCTGACGGGGGTGAAGTTCGCCATCGCGGGATCATGGGAGGCGGCCGTCACCATGATCATGGTCGCAGCCGTGCTGGACGGGCTGGATGGCCGGATCGCACGGTTGTTGCGCGGGGAAAGCCGGTTCGGGGCGGAGCTTGATTCGCTGTCCGACGCCATTTCCTTTGGTGTCGCACCTGCCCTGATCCTCTATCTCTGGTCGCTCGAAAATCTGCCGCGCATCGGATGGATCTGCGCTGTGCTGCAGGCGGTGTTCTGCGCGTTGCGGCTGGCGCGGTTCAATTCGCAACTCGACGTGGCCGATCAGCCGCGCAAGACGGCGGGCTTCTTTACCGGCGTTCCGGCCCCCGCCGGGGCCGGACTGGCGATGTTGCCGCTCTATCTCTGGTTCTGGACCGGCGAGCCGATCTTCTCGTCGCCCTATCTGGTCGCGCCCTGGGTCGCGCTTGTCGCCATGCTGATGGTATCGAGCCTGCCGACACTGTCCTGGACCTCGTTCCGCCTGCGCCGCCATGTGCGGTTCGAGGCCCTGGCGATCCTTGTGCTGGTCGGGGTCGCGCTGATCTCGGCACCGTGGCATGCACTGACCGCGCTGTGCCTGGCCTATCTGTTGAGCATCCCCGCCACCATGATCGCCTATGCGCGGCTCAAGCGGCCACGCGGCGGCGGACCAGCGAAGGGGCAGGGGACCCCGCCGCCCAGCGCCTGACGGCGATCCGGCGCTCGGCCACCACCAAGGTGGCCAGCGGCGTAAAGGCAGGCTCGACATGGCCCGTGGCCAGATGCAGGATGCGGCGCCATTGGGGTGCCACCATCATCGCTATGGTGGTCAGGGCGGCGACCAATGCGCCCGTGAAAACCAGAACACTCACCACGATCATCATGATGCCAGCCTCCTGCCGTTCGTGACGAACCGGCATATTAACCGGGTCGTAACCATTGATTTTTTCGTCCAGTTCCGTCGCCGAAACGGCGACATCAGGTTGAGTCGTGCCAAATTCACGATGTTGCGAATTCGCAATGCGACGATCAACCTGTGTTCCCTGTTGTGATCGCTTTATGTTCCGCTGATGTTCCTGTGTCAACGGTGTTCGGAACAAAAGTGAACGTCCTTCGGCGCTTGCCATGGGGTTTCGCATCGGCTAAGGGCGCCCCCCTCAACACCGCATGGGAAGCATCATATTTCGGTGCGCATGGGCTTGGCCCGCCGCGTCATCCGCTTCCCAGAGGACTAACCGGAAGGAATTATCTTATGGCGGCACCCGTCGTCACCATGCAGCAGCTGGTCGAGACCGGCGCGCACTTCGGCCACCAGACCCACCGCTGGAACCCGAAGATGAAGCCCTACATCTTCGGCGACCGCAACGGCGTCCACATCCTCGACCTGTCGCAGACCGTGCCGCTCTTCGCGCGCGCTCTGGAGTTCATCAGCTCGACCGTCGCGGGCGGTGGCAAGGTCCTGTTCGTCGGCACCAAGCGCCAGGCGCAGGAGCCGGTCGCCGAGGCCGCTCGCCGTGCTGGCCAGCACTTCGTCAACCACCGCTGGCTGGGCGGCATGCTCACCAACTGGAAGACGATCTCGAACTCGATCAAGCGCCTCAAGACCCTTGAGGAGCAGCTGTCGGGCGACACGCACGGCCTGACCAAGAAGGAAGTGCTGAACCTGACCCGCGAGCGCGACAAGCTCGAGCTGTCGCTGGGCGGCATCCGCGACATGGGCGGCATCCCGGACGTGATGTTCGTGATCGACGCCAACAAGGAAGAGCTGGCGATCAAGGAAGCCAACACGCTGGGCATCCCCGTCGTCGCGATCCTCGACTCGAACGTCTCGCCCGACGGCATCGCCTTCCCGGTTCCGGCGAACGACGACGCCAGCCGCGCGATCCGTCTGTACTGCGAGGCCGTGGCCATTGCCGCGACCCGTGGCAACAACGAGCAGCAGCGCCGCAGCGGCGCCGACTTCGGCGCGATGGCCGAGCCGCCCGTCGAGGAGGCGCTGACCGTCGCCCCGACCGAAGCCGCCGAGCAGGCGGTCGAGGCCGAGCGCCAGATCGACGCGTAATCGCGTGACACAGCCCCGCGGTGCGGGCGGGGCGATCATCGACCGGGCGGGGCAACCCTTCGGTCGATGACATCGGCTTGACATGCAAGCCGTGCTAAGGGCCGCCTCCGATGGGGCGGCCCTACCCGCATCCCCCTTTTCAGACAGAGGATTGAGACAATGGCCGATATCACCGCAGCGATGGTCAAGGACCTGCGCGAAAAGAGCGGCGCGGGCATGATGGACTGCAAGAAGGCGCTCAACGAAGCCGCTGGCGACATGGACGCCGCGCTGGATTGGCTGCGCACGAAGGGCCTGGCGGCCGCGCAGAAGAAGTCGAGCCGTACCGCCGCCGAAGGTCTGGTCGGCGTCGCCACCAGCGGCACCGTCGGTGCTGCCGTCGAAGTGAACTCGGAAACCGATTTCGTCGCCAAGAACGACCAGTTCCAGGCGTTCGTGAAGGACGTGACCGAGATCGCGCTGAAGACCAGCGACGATATCGAAGCGCTGAAGAACGAAGCGATGCCGCAGGGCGGCACCGTCGCCGAAGTGTTGACCAACAACGTCGCCACCATCGGTGAGAACCAGTCGCTGCGTCGCGCCAAGCGCCTCGAAGTGTCGAAGGGCGCGGTCGTGTCCTATGTCCACAACCAGCAGGCGCCGGGCCTGGGCAAGATCGGCGTGCTGGTCGCGCTGGAGTCGGAAGCCGCCGATGACGTGCTTCAGTCGCTGGGCCGTCAGCTGGCGATGCACATCGCCGCTGCCTTCCCCAAGGCGCTGAATGAGGCCGACCTGGACGAGGCCGAGATCGAGCGCGAGCGCGCGATCGCGACCGAAAAGGCCGCCGAATCGGGCAAGCCCGCCGACATCATCGCCAAGATGGTCGAAGGCTCGATCGCCAAGTACCGCAAGGAGCACGCGCTGGTCAGCCAGCTGTTCGTGATCGACGGCAAGACCAAGATCAGCGACGTCGTGGCGAAGGCCGGCAAGGACGCCGGTGCCGAGATCAAGCTGGTGGACTATGTCCGCTTCCAGCTGGGCGAGGGCATCGAGAAGGAAGCGTCGGACTTCGCGGCCGAAGTGGCCGCCGCGTCGGGCGTTCCGCAGAAGGCGTAATGCTTCGCGCCGTCCCGTGACGGGACGGTGAAGGTGCAGGGGAGCGGCTGCCGCAGGGTGGTCGCTCCCTTTGCGTTTGGGGTGTGCGCCAATCCTCCCCATCGTCAGATGGGGAGGGGGGCCGCGCCCGCAGGGCGTGGTGGAGGGGCGTGACCATGTCCGTTCCGCCCCTCCACCATCGCTGGCGCGATGGTCCCCCTCCCCAAGCAAGCTTGGGGAGGAATAGGAGCGTCCATCCTCCGTTCGCTCAGCCTGAACGGGGGTAGGGGCGAAATGCCAAGTCTCTTCGGTGAGACGCACTGTCCGACGAAAATCCCCGCAACCCGCCGCTCCGTGGTTGCCCGCTGGCCGGTCGCCGCCTAAGGTCCGCGCCACTTTCCTCACCAAGATCCGAGAAACGATGACCACCCCGCGCTTCAAACGTATTCTTCTGAAATTGTCGGGTGAAGTCCTGATGGGCGAGGGTGGCCTGGCCATCTCGCCGGAGATCACCGCGCGCGTGGCGCAGGAAATCGCCGATGTCCGCGCGCAGGGCTATGAGTTGTGCATCGTCGTGGGCGGCGGCAATATCTTTCGCGGCCTGTCGGCGGCGGCCAAGGGGATCGAGCGGGCGACCGCCGATTATATGGGCATGCTGGCGACCGTGATGAACGCGCTGGCGGTGCAGAATGCGCTGGAGCAGATCGGCGTCGACACGCGCGTCCAGTCGGCCATCCCGATGTCGAGCGTGTGCGAACCCTTTATCCGCCGCCGTGCCGAGCGGCATCTGGAAAAGGGCCGCGTGGTGATCTTCGCCGCCGGTGTCGGCTCGCCCTTCTTCACCACCGACAGCGGTGCCGCGCTGCGCGCCGCCGAGATGAAGTGCGACGCGCTGTTCAAGGGTACCAGCGTCGACGGCGTCTATGATGCCGATCCGAAGAAGGTGCCGACCGCGACCCGTTATGAAACCGTCACTTTCTCCAAGGTGCTGTCCGACGACCTGAAGGTCATGGACGCCTCGGCCATCGCGCTGTGCCGCGACAACAATATCCCGATCGTCGTCTTCAACATCCGCGAACATGGCAATTTCGGTGCCGTGCTGTCGGGTCAGGGTGTGTCGACGATCGTCCAGAACGCAGGAGCATAAATCATGGCAGCCTATGACAAGTCCGACCTCGAGCGCCGTATGCAGGGCGCGGTCGAATCGCTGAAGCACGACCTGAACGGCCTGCGCACCGGCCGCGCCTCGACCGCGCTGCTCGATCCGGTGACGGTCGAGGTCTATGGCAGCCACATGCCGCTCAACCAGGTCGCCACCGTCTCCGCGCCCGAGCCGCGCATGTTGTCGGTGCAGGTGTGGGACAAGTCGAACGTGTCGTCGGTCGAAAAGGCGATCCGCTCTGCCGGTCTGGGCCTGAACCCGATCAATGACGGTCAGACGCTGCGTCTGCCGATCCCCGACCTGACCGAGGAGCGCCGCAAGGAACTCGCCAAGCTGGCGGGCAAATATGCCGAGGGCGCGCGCATCGCGGTGCGCAACGTTCGCCGCGACGGCATGGACAGCCTGAAGGTCGACGAGAAGAAGGGCGTGTTCGGCGAGGACGAGCGCAAGCGCCACGAGACCGAGGTGCAGAAGCTGACCGACGCCACCATCGCCGAGCTGGATGCGGCGGCGGCGGCCAAGGAAAAGGAAATCCTGGGCAAGTGAGTCCTCCGGCCGCCTCGGCCCAGACGGCTCTGGGGTCGCTGGTGGCCGTGCCCGATACGGGTGCGGTCCCGCGTCACGTCGCGATCATCATGGACGGCAATGGCCGCTGGGCCAAACGCCGTCTGCTGCCCCGCTTCGCCGGTCACAAGGCCGGGGTCGATGCCGTGCGCCGGATCGCGCGCGCGGCGCGGGCGCAGGGGATCGAGGCGCTGACGCTTTATGCCTTCTCCTCGGAGAATTGGCGGCGGCCCGAAACCGAGATCAGCGACCTGATGGGCCTCTTGCGCATCTTCCTGCGCAAGGACCTGGCCGAGCTGGTGTCGGACAATGTCCGGTTGCGGGTGATCGGCGACTATCGCCGCTTTCCCGCCGATCTGGTCGCGATGATCGACGATGCGATCGCGCGGACGGCGGCCAATAGCGGCCCGGTCCTCGCCATCGCGCTGAATTACGGGGCGCAGGCCGAACTGGTCGAGGCGACCCGTCGGTTGGCGCTCAAGGTGGCTGCGGGCGAGATGGCGGCGGACGCGATCACGCCGGAGGCGATCGAAGGCGAACTGCAGACCAATGGCCTGCCGCCGCTCGACCTGGTGATCCGCACCTCGGGCGAGCAGCGCCTGTCCAACTTCCTGCTGTGGCAGGCGGCCTATGCCGAGCTGTTGTTCGTCGACACGCTCTGGCCCGATTTCGACGAGACGGCGCTGGCCGATGCGGTGGCCGAGTTCGGTCGACGACACCGGCGTTTCGGCGGCCTGTGACCGACCCCGAATCCCCCAAGGCTGGGGTGCCCGAAGCGGCTCCGGTCGAGACCCCCGCGTCCGGCATGTCGAACCTGACCAAGCGGGTCCTGGCCAGTATCGTGATGATCGCGGTGGCCAGCGTTTCACTCGTGCTGGGCGGTCTGGCCTTCTGGCTGCTGGCCGTCGTCGTCGCCCTGTTCATGATGGCCGAATGGTCCGATCTGCTGAAGGTCGATGCCAGGCAGAAGCGGCTCGCCCAGTTCGCGCTGTCGGTGCCCCTCGCCATCATGGCGCCGGGGCTGGCCGCGGGGCCGGGCTTTTTCGCGCTGGGGTTGATCGCGGCGACCTTTTTCTTCCTGACCATCGTGTCGCGCCGCCCGGAATATGGGGCAGGGGCCTTTTATGTCGGGCTGCCGGTCTTTTCGCTGCTGGCGATCCGGCTGCACGATGACGGGCTGGTCCTGTCGCTCTGGTCGATGGCGATCGTCTGGGCCTGTGACAGCGGCGCATTCTTCGTCGGGCGGCAGTTCGGCGGGCCGAAGCTGGCCCCGAGCATCAGCCCGGCCAAGACCTGGTCGGGCCTGATCGGCGGTATCACGGCGGCGACACTGCTGGCGGTGCTGATGCGCTGGGCGCATGGCCTGCCGCTGCATCTGGTCGTTGCGACGCCGCTGCTGGCGGTGCTGGCGCAGATGGGCGACCTGTTCGAGAGCGCGCTGAAGCGGCGCGCGGGCGTCAAGGACAGCGGTAACGTGCTGCCCGGCCATGGCGGCGTGATGGACCGGCTGGACGGCATCGTGCCGGTCGCGCCGATCGCCGCTCTCCTGATCTTTCTGCCGGATCTGTTCTGATGCGTAGCGTGACCATTTTGGGGGCGACCGGATCGGTCGGCACCTCGACGCTGGACCTGATCGAGCGTGAGCCGGATCGCTACCGCGTCCGCGCGCTGACCGCCAATTGCGACGTCGCCAAGCTGGCGGCGGCGGCGAAGCGGACCAACGCCGAACTGGCGGTCGTCGCGGACGAAAGCTGCCTGCCCGATCTTCGCGCGGCGCTGGCGGGAACGGAAACCCGCGCGGCGGGCGGCCGGGCGGCGGTGATCGAGGCGGCGGCGATGCACGCCGACTGGACGATGGGCGCCATCGTCGGCTGTGCCGGGCTGGAGCCCGCCATGGCCGCCATCGCCAATGGCGGCACGGTGGTGCTGGCCAACAAGGAGCCGCTGGTCTCGGCGGGCGAGGTGGTGCTGGCGGCCGCGGCCAAGGCGGGGGCGACGCTGCTCCCGGCCGACAGCGAGCATAACGCCATCTACCAGTGCTTCGACTTCGCGCGGCCCGAGCGGGTGCGCCGGATCGTCCTGACCGCCAGTGGCGGGCCGTTCCGGCAATCGACGACGGAGGAGATGCGCCGCGTCACCCCCGAACAGGCGGTGGCGCATCCCAACTGGTCGATGGGCGCGAAGATCTCGGTCGATTCGGCGACGATGATGAACAAGGGGCTGGAACTGATCGAGGCGGCCCGCCTGTTCCCGGTCCCATCCGACCGGATCGAGATCGTGCTGCATCCGCAATCGGTGATCCACTCGGCGGTCGATTATGTCGACGGCTCGATGCTGGCGCAGCTGGGGCCGTCGGACATGCGCGTGCCGATCGCGCATTGCCTGGCCTGGCCCGACCGGATGCCGACGCCGATGGCGCCGCTGGATCTGGTCGCGCTGGGGCGGATGGACTTCGCCGCGCCCGATCCGGTGCGCTTCCCGGCACTGCGGCTGGCGCGCGCGGCGCTGGAGGCGGGCGGGGCGGCTCCGGCCATATTGAACGCCGCCAACGAGATCGCGGTCGCGGCTTTTCTGGCCCGGCGCATCGGCTTCCTCGAAATTGCCGCAATCGTCGAGGATGTTCTCCATCGCTACGACCCCGCCCCACCGGAGTCGCTCGACGCGGTGATCGCGATCGATGCGGAGACCAGGGTGATAACGGCCGAGCGCGTTGAGGATTGCGTCGTTTGATCGAAACCCCCGGCCTGTTATTGACCGTCCTGGCCTTTGTCCTTGCCCTCGGCCCGCTCGTGTTCGTTCACGAGATGGGGCATTATCTTGCCGGGCGGCTGTTCGGCGTGAAGGCCGAGACCTTCTCCGTCGGCTTCGGGCGCGAGATCGCCGGGTTCACCGACAAGCGCGATACGCTGTGGAAGATCGGCTGGCTGCCGCTGGGCGGTTATGTGAAGTTCGCGGGCGACATGAACCCGGCAAGTCAGCCCGACGCCGCCTGGCTGTCGCTGCCGCCCGAGGAACGCGCCCGCACCTTCCAGGCCAAGCCGGTGTGGCAGCGTGCGATCATCGTCGCGGCAGGGCCTGCGATCAATTTCGTCGCGGCGATCCTGATCCTGGCGGGCTTTGCCTATGCTTATGGCGAGGCGGTCGTGCCGCCGGTCGTCGGGCAGATCATGCCGGGCAGCGCGGCGGCCGCGACCTCGCTACGCCCCGGCGACCGGGTGACGGCGATCGACGACCGAGCCGTCACCGACTTTTCCGATATCGCCCGCTATGTGCAGATTCGTGCCGGGGACCGGGTGACGATCGCGGCGACGCGCGGCGGCACGCCCTTCACGACCAGCGCGACCATCGGCACCGAGGAGCAGCGCGACCGCTTCGGCAACAGCTATCGCATCGGCCGCCTGGGCGTGCGTGGCGCGGGTACGGTCGACATCCGGCCGGTGGGCCTGTTGCGCGCACCCGTCGTGGCGGTTCATCGCACCGGTGAGATCGTCCGCATGATGGTCGAGACGCTGGGCCAGGTGATCTCCGGCCGCCGCTCGGTCAAGGAACTGGGCGGGCCGGTATCGATCGCGAAAGTGTCGGGCGAGCAGATGGCGCTGGGCCTGGACGCCTTCGTTTTCTTCGTGGCGCTGGTCTCCATCAATCTGGGGTTCATCAACCTGTTGCCAGTGCCGATGCTGGATGGCGGTCATCTTCTCTTCTATGCGATCGAAGCGGTGCGGCGACGCCCCCTGGAGCCGGTGGCCCAGGAATGGGCATTCCGTGGCGGTTTGATCGCGATCCTGGCCCTGATGCTCTTCGTAACGTTCAACGATCTGGGCAATTTGGGGCTGTGGAACAATATCCGCAGCTTGATCGGCTGACGCCGATGGGGCAGGGCGCGACGACGACAGGGGTCGGTTCGACTTTTCTGGGGTGGGTTTGGTGACAGCAATGACGGGTATGAAGACTGTGCGCGCGGGCGCCATGCTGCTGGCGGGCACGATGCTGTCGGGAGTTCCCGTCATGGCGCAGACCGCGCCTGCCGCGCCGAGCGCCGGGGCGGGTGCCGCTCCGACGCAGGCCGTGGCGCCAGCGCCGGTGCGCACGATCAAGACGCTGCGGGTCGAGGGCGCCCAGCGTATCGAGCCCGAGACGGTGTTGTCCTACACCAAGCTGCGGGTCGGCATTCCCTATACCCCGGAGACGCTCGACCAGGCGCTGAAGGATCTTCAGGCGTCCGAACTGTTCGCCGACTTCTCGATCTCCGGCGTGGAGACGGGCGACATCGTGCTGCGCGTGCGCGAGAACCCGATCATCAACCGGGTCATCCTGGAGGGCAACAAGCGCCTGAAGGAAGACAAGATCAAGAAGGAGATCAAGCTGTCTCCCCGCCAGATCTTCACCCGGACCGCGGTTCGCCAGGACGTGGCGCGCATCGTCGAGCTGTATCGCCGCCAAGGCCGGTTCGGCGCGGTGGTCGAACCCAAGATGGTCAATCTCGACCAGAACCGCGTCGATGTGGTGTTCGAGATCAGCGAAGGGCCGAAGTCCAAGGTCCGCCAGATCAACATCATCGGCAACGAGAAATTCTCCGACGACGAACTGCGCGGTGCGATGTACACCAAGCAGTCGCGCTGGTTCCGTTTCCTGTCCTCGGCGACCAGCTACGATCAGGATCGCCTGGCCGCCGACCAGCAGAAGCTGCGCCTGTTCTACCTGACCAACGGCTATGCCGATTTCCGGGTCACGAGCGCGGTCGCCGAGCTGACGCCGGACAAGAAGGACTTCATCATCACCTATGTGGTGGAGGAAGGTCCGCGCTACAAGTTCGGCGACGTCAAGGTCGACAGCCAGATCCGCGACTTCGACAATGAGAAGCTCGCCCAGTCGCTGCCCATGAAGAAGGGCGACTGGTACAACGCCAAGCTGATCGAGGACTCGATCGACAGCCTTAGCCAGACGGCGGGCCTGTTCGGCTATGCCTTCACCGATGTGAACCCCGACTTCCAGCGTGACAAGGACACGCTGACCATGTCGATCACGTTCAACATCGCCGAGGCCAAGCGGACCTATGTCGAACGGATCGACATCAACGGCAACACGCAGACGCAGGACAAGGTCGTCCGCCGCGAGATCCGCGTGGCCGAGGGCGATGCCTTCAACAGCTTCCAGGTCCGCCGCAGCCAGGACCGCATCAACTCGCTCGGCTATTTCCAGGAAAAGCTGGAGATCAAGCAGAACCCGGGTTCAACGCCCGACCGCATCGTGCTGGAAACCAATGTCGAGGAACAGTCGACGGGTTCGTTGCAGCTGTCGGCCGGTTACTCGTCGTTGGAGCGCTTCATCATCCAGGCGAACATCACCCAGCGCAATTTCCGCGGCAAGGGCCAGGAACTGCGCGCAGGCGTGAACTATTCGGCCTATTCCAAGTCGATCGAACTGGGCTTCACCGAGCCCTATGTGTTCGACAAGAATATCGCGCTGGGCGTCGACGTGTTCCGCCGCGACTTCAACTCGTTCAACTATCTCGGCACCACCCGCCAGACGACCTACAGCCAGGTTTCGACCGGCTTCCAGGTGCGCGCGGGCGTGCCGCTGACCGAATATTGGTCGCTGTCGGGTCGCTATGGCCTGACCTATGACCAGGTCGGCCTGGCCTCGTCCTTCTTCAACGCGGACGGCAGCTGTAACTTCCAGCAGGCCGGGCGTTATCTCTGTGACTCGATCGGCAATCGCTGGACCTCGTCGGTCGGCTACTCGCTGATCTACGACAGCCTGAACAGCCGCCTGCGTCCGACGGCGGGTCATCGCTTCTCGTTCAGCCAGGACTTTGCCGGTCTGGGCGGTGACGTGAAATATATCCGCACCCGCGCGGAAGGCGCCAAGTTCAAGGGGCTGGGCAAGGGCTTCGTCTTCTCGATCCTGGGCGAGGGCGGCTATATCCACTCGCTCGAAGGCAGCCGTGGTCCGGGCATCGATCCGGTCCGTATCGTCGACCGCTTCTATCTGGGCGAGCCGCAGTTCCGCGGCTTCGACATTCGCGGCGTCGGCCCGCGCGTGCTGCGCGTGCCTTATGTCATCGGCAACGACGGCAGCCAGTCGCTCAGCAAGGACCGCCAGCAGTTCGTCGACGACGCGCTGGGCGGCCGCGCTTACTATCTGGCGCGTGCGGAGCTGGAAATCCCGTTGGGTTCGGGCGCGCGTGAGATGGGGCTGCGTCCCAGCGTCTATGTCCAGGCGGGCAGCCTGTGGGGCGTCACGCGCCCGCTGCCCTCGCTCAACTTCCCGCAGGCGAAGGACGCCAACGGCAATCCGTTGTTCAACAAGGACGGTTCGCCGACGCTGGCGCCCGTCGCCCAGACCGATGCGCAGGGACGTCCGCTTTTCCAGGTGCCCACTAACGACAGCACCACGGCGGACAAGACGGCGGGCCTCACCACCACCTGCCAGACCGGCTATTCGGCGACGCTGGGTGGCGCCTGCTCCGGTGGGACGGCCAATATCGCGCTCCAGAACACCAACTATGCCCAGGAGCAATTCTACCTCGGCACCTGGAAGCCGCGCGTGTCGATCGGCATCGGTGTGAACTGGAATTCACCATTCGGACCGCTGCGCATCGACCTGGCCAAGGCATTGGTCACGCAGCCGGGCGACGATCCCAAGCTCATCACTTTCAACGTAGGGACTCAGTTCTGATGAAGACGATTTCGAAGCTCCTCCTGGCGGCGGCCCTTGTCGCCCCGGCCGCGACCGTCGCCACCACCGCCAGCGCGCAGGTGAACGGCGTCGCCGTTGCCGACCCGCAGGGTGCGATCGCCGGTTCGCGCGCCTGGGCCACCGCCCGTCAGCAGATCGAGACGACCTACAAGGCGCAGCTCGATCAGGCCGAAACCCGCCGCACCGCGCTTGGCCGCGAGCTGGAGCCGCTGGTCCAGGCGTTCCAGACCGCCCGCGCCGCGCCGAACGCCAACGAAGCCGCGCTGCGCACCCAGGCCCAGTCGATCCAGGCCAAGCAGCAGGCTGCCGAGCAGGAACTGGGCCGTCTGACCCAGCCCGCTGTCCGTGCGCAGACCTATGCGGTCGAACAGATCCAGGCGCGTCTGGGCGAAGCGGTGCAGAACGCCGTGCGCGCCAAGAATGTCAGCCTGCTGGTCAGCCCGCAGGCCGTGCTGTTCATGCAGCCGACCGCCGACATCACGTCCGCGGTGACGGCGGAATTGGACAAGCTGGTCCCGACCGTCAGCATCACGCCGCCCGCCAACTGGCAGCCTGGCCAGCAGGGTCAGCAGGGCGCTGCCCCGGCCGGGGCTGCTCCCGCCGCCGCCGCCCCGGCGCCTGCCCGTCGCCAGAACAGCGGCCGGTAATATCCCCGTGAGCGACGTCGTGAACGAAGAGGCGAAGACCGTCATCGGCCCGATGGACGTGACGCGGGTCATGGCGGCGATCCCGCACCGTTACCCGATGCTGCTGGTCGATCGTGTCGAGGAACTGGTCCTCGACACGTCGATCCGCGCGGTAAAGGCGGTGACGATCAACGAGGCCTTTTTCCAGGGCCATTATCCCGGCCGTCCGATCATGCCGGGCGTGTTGATCGTCGAGGCGCTGGCGCAGGCCGCCGGTGTCCTGGGCGTGGAAAGCCTGGGCCTCGTGAATTCGGGCAAGCTGGTCTATTTCATGTCGATCGACGGCGTGAAGTTCCGCAAGCCCGTCGAGCCCGGCGTGCTCCTGCACCTGGAGGTCGAGTTCGTGTCGAAGCGCACCCGCGTCTGCAAGTTCGCAGGGGTCGCCAAGATCGACGGCGTCGTCGTGGCGGAAGCCAATTTTACCGCGATGATCGCCGATCCGCCCGCAGAAGCTTAGAGTCGAAAACGATCAACTCTGCTCACCCCTCCCCTGAAGGGGAGGGGCTAAAACCGTGCAATGCTGATCGCTTTCAACTCTAAGCTGGGGCATAAGCGACCGTCACGGGCTTTTGACTAACGGAGCGCGGTCCGCTATGGGCCGCGCCTTGAGCTTGAAGGCTGGTCGGAACCAGCCATTTTCCGGAGCAATATCATGAAGACCGATACGCATCCCGACTATCACATGATCAAGGTGCAGATGACCGACGGCACCGTGTTCGAAACCCGCTCCACCTGGGGCAAGGAAGGCGACACGATGCAGCTGGACATCGATCCGCTGGCGCACCCCGCCTGGACCGGCGGTCGCGGCACCATGCTGGACACCGGCGGTCAGGTCGCGCGCTTCAACAAGCGTTTCGGCGGCGGTCTCACGCTCCGCAAGTAATCGCTTCCGGCCTCATCGCCGGACGATCGAAGGACCCGGTGCTTCCCATGAAGCGCCGGGTTTTTTGCGTCTATGGGAGGAAGCGAGCCGGAAATAGGTTTGCAGTCTGTTAACCAGCGGTGTTTAGACTGGCCCCATGTTCGCCGCTGAATTCGAACCTGCCGAATTTGCCAATCGCCGTCGCTCCCCGCGCACGGCGACTGCGCTGGACACCGAAATGGGGCGCGGCGGGCTCGACCGGGCGCTATGCCGGGTGACGGACATTTCGATCAGCGGCGCGCGGCTTCAGACCTATACCGAATTGCGGCGCGGCCTGAAAATCTGGTTGCGCCTGCCCCATGTCGGCGAGATCGAGGCCAAGATCGTGTGGGCGTCCGACTTTGCCGCGGGGTGTCATTTCCAGACGCCCTTGACGCGTGAGGCGTTCGACATACTGGCCCCGATGACCGCCTGATCCGTTCCATCGGCTGGTCAGTGCATGGCGAGTGCGCTAGACGAGGCAAAAGCCGTAACAATTGGAACGATCTTGACGCTCTCCGCCATTCCCGTCGGCACACCACGCAGCGAGGACAGCATCGCCGCGGTCAGCGTGACCGAGCTGTTCACGATCGGCATCGGCCCTTCCAGCTCGCACACCGTCGGTCCGATGCGCGCGGCCAAGGCGTTTGCGGTCGAGATGCTCGACACCGGCCTGGTCCCCGACCGGGTGCAGGCCGAGTTGTTCGGCTCGCTCTCGCTGACCGGACGCGGGCACCATAGCGACAGGGCGGTGCTGCTGGGTCTGGCGGGCGAGACTCCGGAACGGGTCGACCCGGACGCCATCGATGGCTTGCTCGCAAAGATCCACGAGACGCGGCAGCTGATGCTCGACGGACGCCATGAGATCCCCTTCGATCCCGAGCAGGATCTGCTCTTTCGGCCGGGCTTTTTGCCCGCGCATCCCAACGGTATGGTCTTCACCGCCTTTCTGCCCGATGGCAGTTCGGTGGTCCGCCGCTTCTATTCGATCGGTGGCGGTGCGATCCGCATGGAGGGCGCCGAGCCGATGCGGAACAACCGGCGGCTGGCGCATCCCTTTGCCTCGGGCGCGGAACTGCTGGAACGCACCGGCGAAACGGGCCTTTCCATCGCCCAGATTGTCCGCGCCAACGAAGCCGCATGGCGCGAAGATGGCGACACCGACGCGTTTCTCGACCGGGTGCGCGACGCCATGTGCGCCTCGATCGAGCGGGGCTGTGCGGCGTCGGGTATCCTGCCGGGCGGGCTGAAGGTCCAGCGGCGCGCCCAGGCGATCCGGCAGAAGCTGCTCGACCGGGGACCGCGCACCGACCCCAGCCTGGTGTTCGAATGGGTCAGCCTCTGGGCGCTGGCGGTGAATGAGGAGAATGCGGCGGGCGGCCGGGTCGTGACCGCGCCGACCAATGGCGCGGCGGGCGTGATCCCGGCGGTGCTGCGTTATTACGAGACCTTCGTCCACGGCGCGACGCGCGACGGGGTGCGCACCCTGCTGCTGACGGCGGCAGCGGTGGGGATGCTGTACAAGAAGCGCGCCTCCATCTCGGCGGCCGAAATGGGCTGTCAGGGCGAGGTCGGTGTTGCCTGTTCGATGGCGGCGGCGGGGCTGGCGGCGGCGCTGGGCGGCTCGCCCGCGCAGGTCGAGAATGCGGCCGAGATCGGCATGGAGCATAATCTGGGCCTGACCTGCGACCCGATCGGCGGCTTGGTCCAGATCCCCTGCATCGAGCGCAACACGATGGGCGCGATCAAGGCGATCAACGCGGCCTATCTGGCGCTGCACGGCGACGGCAAGCACATCGTCAGCCTGGACCAAGTGATCGAGACGATGCGCCAGACCGGCGAGGACATGAAGTCGCAGTACAAGGAAACCAGCCTCGGCGGCCTGGCGGTCAACGTCGTCGAGTGCTGATCACTTTCCCGCTGCCCAGCGTACCGCGTTGGTCAGGATGCGGCGGTAATTGGGATCGTCATACAGCTGCGGCTCATGCCCCAGCGCGGAGTAGAAGACCCGGCCCTTGCTGCGTGGGTTGATCCACATGACGGGATGCGCCGCGCCCATGCGCAGCGTCTCGCCAGGGCGATAGCTGGCTTCGTCCACCTGCGCCAGGATGGTCATGCCGCGCGTCGCGGGGTTGCTGTCGAAGCTGTACCATTCGTCGCGGGGCGTCCACGGCGTCTTGACCCCGGCCATGATCGGATGGCGGGGCTGCACGATCTCCATACGGGCGGGCTGGATATGGTCTTCGCCATTCGGATGGCCGGTGAAGGTCGTGCCGATGATCGTCTCGACATACCAGGGGGCCTTGTGGCTGTTGTCGCCTGCCGCATGAAGCGCCACCACGCCCCCACCGCGCGCGACGAAGCGGGCGAAGGCGGCCTGCTGCTCGGGTGACAGGAAATCGCCGCTGGCGCTGTTGAGGACCACGACCGAGAAACGGGAAAGCTGGTCGTCGTTGAAGACGGCGGCGTTTTCGGTGGTGAAGCTGGGGTGGTGCAGGCCCTTGGCGATGTCGGCCAAGACCGCGTTGGAATGCGGGATATGCTCGAAATGCCGCCATCCGTTGGTCTTGGAGACGATCAGCACGCCGTGGTTCATCCCGGCGGGCAGGGTGGGAGCGATGCTGTCGACCACCTTGGGCGGCAGATGCGGGTCGGACGGTGCCTGCGCCACCGCGACCAGCGCCATCATCATCAGCGTTTTCAACATCATCCGTCTCCCTTTTCGGGGAGCGTAGCAAATCCTCCCCGGCACGGGGAGGGGGACCATGCGCAGCATGGTGGAGGGGGCTTTCCACCGGGGACACCTCTTGCGGAAGCCCCTCTCCGTCAGCGCTGGAGCGCTGCCACCTCCCCGAATCGGGGAGGATTGTTCATCAATCCGCCGCGATCGGGCCGTCATGCGGCTTGGGCCGCCGGGTGAACCAGGTCAGTGCGGCCAGCACGATGCACAGCCAGGCTGACACATAGAAGATGTCGGTCGAGGCGAGCAGATAGGCCTGCCCCACCATCTGCCGCGTCACGGCGGCGGCGGCCTGTACGTCGGTGAAGCCCAGATGACCCAGGCCGTTCTTCGCCATCTGCCATACCGGGCCTTGGCCGATCGCCTCGGACAGATGCGCCTGGTGCATCGCTTCGCGTCGATCCCACATGGTCGTGGTCAGCGAGGCGGCGAAGCTGCCCGCCGTGATGCGCGCGAAGTTGGAGATGCCGGTCGCCGACGGAATCCGCGCCTGCGGCACGCCGTCCAGGGCGATGGTCAGCATGGCGAGGAAGAAGGTGCTCATCGCGATGCCCTGCACCATCAGCGGCAGCACGAAGTCGCTGAAACTCGCCTGCGTGTTCAGTCCCGAGCGCATCCAATAGGAGACGCCGAAAGCGGCAAAGGCGATGGTCGCCATGATCCGCGCATCGACCTTGCCCGACAGGCGCGCGACGACGGGGGTCAGCACCACCGCCACCGCCCCGCTGGGCGCGGCGACCAGGCCCGCCCAGGTCGCGGTATAGCCCAGCTGCGTCTGGAGCCAGAGCGGCAGCAGCAGCGTGTTGGCGAAGAACACGGCATAGCCGAGACAAAAGGCCAGCGTCCCGATGCTGAAATTGCGCCCCTTGAACAGCGACAGGTCGACCGCCGGATTGGCGTCGGTCAGCTCCCAGATCAGCCAGGCGATGAAGCCGACGATCGCGATCACCGTCATGACGACGATCCGGGTCGAATGGAACCAGTCGTCATTCTTGCCGAGGTCAAGCATCATCTGAAGCGCGCCGACCCAGACGACCAGCATGATAAGGCCCACCTTGTCGATCGGCAGGTTGCGCGTCGGCGTCTCGCGACTCGACAGCCCGCGCCAGCACACGCCCGCACAGAACAGGCCGACGGGGACGTTGATCAGGAAGATCCAGCTCCAGTGATAATTGTCGGAGATGTATCCGCCCAGGATCGGTCCCATGATCGGCGCGACCAGCGTCGTCATCGACCAGATGCCGAGCGCGGTCGACCGCTTCTGCGGCGGGAAGATCGAGATCAGCAGCGCCTGGCTGCCGGGGATCATCGGCCCCGACACCGCGCCCTGAAGGATGCGGAAGCCGATCAGCGAGGACAGGTTCCATGCGATGCCGCACAGGAAGGACGCGATGGTGAACAGGAAGACCGAGACGCAGAAGGTCCGCACCACCCCGAACTTGCCCATCAGCCAGCCGGTCAGCGGCACCGCCACGCCGTTCGCGACGGCAAAGGCGGTGACGACCCAGGTCGAGTTGTCCGAGCTGACGCCCAGATTGCCCGCGATGGTGGGCAGCGAGACGTTGGCGATGGTCGAATCGAGCACCTGCATGAAGGTGCCCAGCGCCAGCGCGAAGGCGACGAGCGCCAGCGCCGGGCCTTTCAGCGGTGCGGGGCCATCCCCCGCGCCGCCCTGAGCGGGGGCGCCGGCCATCAGCGATTGGCCGCGATGATCTGCGCGATGCGCGCTTCGATCGCCGGGTCCTTGCCATTGGTGCCGCGGGTGCTGTCCACCTGGGTCGCGGCGGAGCCGATGCGCGGCCCGCGCTGGTCGGCGGTATCGACCGTCACGGTCGCCGACAGGCCGACCCGCAGGGGATTCTGGCGCAGCTCATTGGCGTTCAGCCCGATGCGCACCGGCACGCGCTGGACGATCTTGATCCAGTTGCCGCTGGCGTTCTGCGGCGGCAGCAGTGCGAAGGCGTTGCCGCTGCCCGCACCCAGGCCGATGACCTTGCCGTGATAGACGGTCTTGCCGCCATAGATGTCGGCGGTGATCGTCGCGGGCTGGCCGATGCGCAGGTCCTTGAGCTGGGTCTCGCGGAAATTGGCGTCGACCCACAGCCGGTCGAGCGGCACCACGGCCATCAACGGCGTACCCGCCGCGACCTGCTGCCCGACCTGTACCGTGCGCTGGGCGACGACGCCGCTGATCGGGGCGACGACGTGCATATGGCTGCGCGTGATGGCGGCGCGGCGATAGGCGGCGATGGCTGCCATCACGGCAGGGTTGGTGTCGACATCGGTGCCCTGCACGGTGGTCCGCGCCTGCGCCGCCTGGGCGCGGGCAAGGGCGAGGTTTGCATTGGCGACCTTCACCGCATCGGCGGCGTGGGACAGTTCCTCGCCCGACACCGCACCCTCGGCCGCGGCGCCTTGGCGACGGGCATAGTCGGCGCGAGCGCGGGTCAGCTCGGCCTGGGCCTGGACGATGGCGGCGCTGCTCTGGTTGACCTTGGTGAAGTCGGCGCGGGTCGCGCGCACCGCACGCGCCAGCTCGGCGGCGGCGGAGGCGAGGCCGACATCGGCGGTCGCCGGATCGAGGTCGATCAGCGGCTGGCCCGCCTTCACCGTCTGGGTGTTGTCGGCATGGATGGCCAGTACCTGCCCCGGATCGCGCGCGGTGATCGCCACCACGTCACCCGCGACATAGGCGTCGTCGGTTTCTTCCTCGGGTTTGGCGAGCAAGAAGTGGAACACTGCCCAGACGATCGCGGCGAGGACGACGACGATCGCCAGGATGGTCAGGCCCATGCGGCGGGCCTTGGGTTTGCCGCCGCTCGGGGCTTGCGTCGTGGGAGCGGCGGGGGAGGGGGCGGCTTCGGTGTCGCTCATTGCGTGATACCCTGCGAAGAAGAAGAGAAACCGCCCCCAAGGGCGACGGCCAGCGCGATACGCGCCTGGACCGCGTCGGCGGCGAGATTGGCGTCGGCCTGATCCGACTCCAGCTGGCGGATGTCGGGATCGATCAGGCCGAGTTGCGATTGCAGTCCGCTCGACACGCGGATCGCGTTCAGGCGGCGGGTTTCTGACAGGCCGCGAGTCACCTCGGCCTGGCGCGCGCGCTCCGTGGCGATGGTGCGGCTGCGCGTGACCGCATCGGCCGCCTCACGTACCGCCCCGACGACGCGGTTGTTATAATCGGCCGTCGCCAAATCGAGCGCGGCGGTCGCACCCGCCAGCCCGGCGCGCAGCCGTCCGCTGTCGAAGATCGGCAGATGGATCGCCGGACCCGCCGCCGCCGCTCCCGCATCGGCGGTGAACAGATTGCCCAGGCCGACCGCCTGGAAACCGGCCAGCGCGGTCAGGTTGATATTGGGCAGGAACGCCTTTCGCGCGACCTCCTGCCCCTTGCCCGCGGCATCGATCCGGGCGAGCGCGGCGGCGATGTCGGGCCGCCGTGACAGCAGGTCGGCGGGCACGGTCGCCGGGATGGGCAGCGCGGCATCGAAGGCGAGCTTCGTCGGTGCGATGGTCGCGGGATAATCCAGCCCTCGTCCGGCCAGCGCCGCCAGCGCATTGCGCGACAGCGCGGCCTGCGTCTCGGCCCGCGCCAAGGCGACTCGCGCCTGGGCGAGCAGCGTCTGTGCGCCCGACGCGTCGATCTGGCTGGCCAGCTGGTGCCGTATGCGTGTCTGTATCAGACCCAGCGAGCGAGTGCGGGTCGCGATGGTCTGGCGTGCGATCGCCGCCTGCCGTTCGGCCCGGGCCAGTTCGACATAGGTCTGCGCGACCGAACCCGCCAGCGCGAGGCGCGCCGCCGTCACGTCCAGCGCCGCCGCACGGGTCGAGGCGCGGGCGGCCTCGATCGCGGCGGCCTGTCGCCCGAACAGGTCGATGGTCCAGTTCAGATTGGCCTGCGCCTGGCCCAGCCACTGGGTCGTGCCCGCATAGGGCGGCGGGATGATATAGCGGCCCGACAGCCGGTTATATTGTTCCTGCGCGTCCAGCGTCACCGAAGGGCCGTCATCGGCGCGGCGGGTGGCCAATACCGACTCCGCCTGCCGCAAGCGTGCCAGCGCGATGCCGAGCGAGGGATTGCCGCTCAGTGCGTCGCCGATGATCCGGTCGAGCTGCGCATCGCCCAAGCCCCGCCACCAGTCGGCGGCGACCAGCGGGGCCTGCGCATCGGCCAGACCCAATTTCTCGGGCGGGGTGGCCGTGATGGCGGGATGCGCCTGAGGCACCGAACAGCCCGCCAACAGCAACCCGGTCAGAAAGGCGAAGCGCTTCATGCCACCGTCTCCAGCTTGTTACGCAGGCGCAGCAGGTCGCCGACGAAGCGTTCGATCTCCTCGGGCGACCAGTCGGCCAGCCACTCGTTCCACTGCGCGACGACCTTGACCTTGCACCGCGCGGTGACTTCGCGCCCCGCCTCGGTCAGCGACAGGCGCACGACACGGCGATCCTCGGTACAGCGGCAGCGTTCGATCAGGCCGCGCTCCTCCAGCGTGTCGACGATCCGCGTCGTCGCGCCGGTATCATGGCACAGGTGGCGTGCCAGCTCGGCCGCCGTGCCGCCCACGCCATGGTGCAGCGCCATCAGTGCGCTCCATTGGACATGGGTGACTTCTTCATCGGCGAAGACCGGCTCCAGGCCGATGCGGGCAAGCTGATACACGCGCTTGGTCAGATACCCGACCGAGCGTTCGGGGTCGAAGGGATCAGGCGTAGGGAATGTCATATCGCTGCCATGGCAATGATTGCCTTGGCAGTCAATTGTCGTTGCGAAGATGACATGAAATTCATCTGATGCGGGGCAGGCCGATCCGCCCGCCCCGCAAAAGGCTTCAGCGATGCTCCTTCGTCGCCTCGATCGCGGCATTGGCGGCCAGGATATAGGCGGAGGTGGTCGCGACCGTGTATTCGTTCTCGAACCACAGGAACGGCCACTCGGTCTTCAGCTCGGGGAAGTCGGGCTTCACGATCAGCACACCCGGCACCACGCCGCCGGGGATGAAGCCGTAATCGGCGCGGTTATGGCCATAGCCGATCAGCTTGGACGCGGTGCCCACGGTCGAGACGAGCGACAGGTTGTTGGCCGGATGCCGCCCCAGCACATAGTCGATGGCGTTCAGCGTATAGTCGGTGCCGATGATCTCCGGGAACGCCTTGTGCATCAGGAAGGCGGTCGAGCCGAACTCGACGACCTGATGCGATCCGGCCCAGCCGCCTTCGCTGATCGGTACGCCGAAGGGGTTCCTGGCGGCCTCCGCATCCATCTTGGCCTTGCTCTGGCGGACCAGCGGGACCAGCGCGGTACGGTATCCGGCATCCATGAACGGAATGGCGCGCACTACCGGAGCGCGGACCCAGTCGAAATTCCTGGTGATGACGGGCATCAGCGCGCGCAGGCGGTCGGCGTAGATGCGCTCGCCCTTGCTGGTGATCAGCATCTCGACGGTCGCGCCGACATTGGCGCCGTCCGCCGACCAGGGCGTACCGGAATCGTCGCGTCCGTCACCCGACTTGATCGGCCCCTTCTGATAGCGTCCCCACAGCACCTTGGCCGCATCCCAGGCCTCGGCCGCCATCGTCGGATCGCTGTCCGCCAGCGTGCGGGAGGCGGCGGCGAGAGCCCCTGCGACCGCCAGATTGTTGGCGGGCAGGTCGGTGGTGAAGGCCCAGCGATCGTCCTGCGCCCCCGACGACCCGCCCTTGCGCTCGCTGACCCCGAGCGATGCGTCGTAGGTCAGATTGTCGGTCTGCGACCCGGCATCGCCCAGATGGGCATATTGGCGCTGCACCGGATCGATGATGCCGACGATGGCATGGCCGAACACCTTATATTGGGCTAGCAGTTGCAGGACGCCGTGGCGGATCTGCTGCAACGCGTCCTGCTTGCCGTCGGGCTTGCGGATCTCGACCGCGCGGGCGGCCTCGTCCACGCTCGTATCGTCCCAGTCCAGGCCATAGAGTTCGCGACCCCAGGCGAGGTCGCGGACCACCTGGGCATTCTGCGGCGTCTGGATGTCGTAATCGCCCGCATCCTGGAAGCCGCCGACATTCAGGCCGGGGATATGCTCGCCCGGCTTGAACGGTGAATCGAGGTTCGGCCCCATCTTGTATCCGTCGAAATGGACATGGTTGGGCGGCGCCTGACGGGCATCGTCGAGATGCGAGGGCGCGGACCAGACCCGGTACTGCTCGCGGATGCCGACATGGTCCATCTGCTCGGCGATGAAGGTGTCGAGCGAGGTCTGCCAGATGCGGTCATAGGCATCGGCGGCGATACGGAACGGGTTCGTCACCTGACCGCCATAGGCGATGGCATAGACGCCCGGCTCGCGGACCTGGGAGAAGTCGAAGGCGGCGTAATTGTACCGCATCCAGCGTCCGCGCGGGGCAATGGCGGCACGCAGCACCGACTGGCGCGTACCGTCTGCGGCCAGTCGGACCAGTTCCGCCTCGCCCGGCGCAGTTCCGTGCGGATCGGTTTCGATCAGGGCGACCTTGGCGCGGCCGGGCGTATAGCCCGCCTGGTTGAACGAGACGACCGGCGGGCGTACCCAGTCCTTCACGACATTGGGGCGGACATGCCAGACGACGGCATTCTCCTTCGCCCCCGCCGCGATCAGCGAGCGGACGACGAACCAGCCATTCTGCGCCCGGTTGCGCGCATCATAGAGCGCCAGCCCGCCCGCATCCGAGGTGATCGTCACGCGGGTCAGCGGGTCTTCGGGCGACAGGGTGATCGACTTGCCCCCCGCGGCCAGAGGTGTCGGATCGCCTGATCCGTCCCTGGCCATCGGGCCGGTGGGATGGCGCGGGAACAGGCCGGGCGCGGTGTCCATCAGATAGGTCTTGCCGAAATAGCTGGTCGGCAGGAAATCGAGGTTGAACCCCGCCTTGCCCACAAGCGCGGCGGGCAGCGGCTGGTCGAGGTCGACCGCGATGCGAAAGCCGTCGCCCTCCGCCGTCACCTTCACCCGATAGGCGAGATTCTGGTCCTTATAGGTCGAGCGGACGACGATCTGGTTGGGCTCGGTTCCGCGTGCCCGGCCGACAAAGGCAGGCACGGGGTCCCATTGCTCGGGCGTGGGATTGAGGCGCACTGCGCCATCGGTGGCGATCCGCTCGCCGTGCAGGACGATCTGGATACCGGCATTCTTCTCGTCGAAGAAGATGGGGCTGAACTGGTTCTGGTCGACCATCACGGTCAGGCCCTGCCGCTCCAGCGTCTCGGCGGGGGTGACGGACAGTGCCGGTGCCGTGCCCTGCGTCGTTACCTGTGCCTGGACGGCGCAGGCCGCCATGATGCTCGCCGACGCCAGCAAGGCGACACCTATGTGTTTCAGCATAACCCCTCCTCAATATAAATAGCGCTATCATTTTCGATCGAGGACAAGGCGACGAACTGTACCGGCCCTATGCCTTGTCCAAAACGCGGGGCGGCGCGGTTTCCACGCTCGCCTTGCCCGCAATCTGTGCCAGCTTTTTCGATTAAACAACGAAAAAATAGCGCTTTAGTCCGGATCAACTTTGGCGGAGCAGATGGTTGCGGCAAGCGGTCCGGGGTGCGATGTGGCGCTGTGGTGTTTACCGCTCACATATAATCCACGGATATGAGAGCGACAGAAGGAGCGTTGCTCCTGCGACCTGTGGCGCGGCTGGACCCGGCCCGCTTCGTCGGTGGCCTGCGCGATCCGCGGGGTATTGCGCTCGATCGATGCGGTGAGCGCCGAGCGGACCGATCGGAGAAGCAAAAAGGGCGGCCCCGGGACCGCCCTTTTCGTGCCTGCCAAATAGGACGGTGAAGGGCCGGGTCAGGCGGCGGCGCCGTTCAGCGTCTCCATCTCGCCCAGCACCCGCGCCCGGCGGCCATAGACATATTCGAACAGCGGACTGGCCATCATCGTGGTCACGATCGCCATCAGCACCAGCATCGAGAACAGGGTGGGGCCGATAATACCCTTTTGCAGCCCGATATTGATGATGATCAGTTCCATCAGCCCGCGTGAGTTCATCAGCGCGCCGATCCCCATGGCGGTGCGATTGTCCTCGCCGCAAGCCCGCGCCGCCAGATAGCAGGCACCGAACTTGGCGGCGATCGACGCGGCCAGGATGCCGAGCGCGATCAGCAGCAGCGGCAGCGAATTGACCATGTCCATCCGCGTGTTCAGCCCCGAATAGGTGAAGAACATGGGCAGCAGCAGGACGACGGCCAGCGGCTCGACCTTCTTCTTCAACTCGGCGACGAAAGTCCCACGCGGCATGAAGACGCCCAAGATGAAGCCGCCGAAAATGCCATGCACGCCGATCGCGTCCATGATGAAGGCGGACAGGCAAAAGGCCATCAGCGTGATCGCCAGCACGGTCGTGCTCATCTCGCCCCGCGCCTCGACCGCCCGGCCCAGCGGCGCGAGCAGGCGGCGGCCGAACAGGATCAGGAATCCGACATAGACAAAGGCTCCACCGATCGCGAGGATCGCCACCCCGCTGCCGCCGCCAAAGGTCGCCAGCACGATCGCCAGCACGCACCAGGACGCGGCATCGTCGAACGCCCCGGCCGCCAGCGACAGCGTGCCCAGCGGGCTGTCCGCCAGCCCCCGTTCGTTGATGATCCGCGCCAGCATCGGAAAGGCGGTCAGCGCGATGCATGCGCCCATGAACAGCGTGGCATTGGCCTGGCTGATCCCGGCGGTGAACAGGCCGGGCACCTTCAGCAGCAGGGGGGTGATCGCCACGGCGATCAGGAACGGTGCGATCACGCCCGAGGCCGACACCGCCATCGCGCTGCGCGCCTTGGACCGGAAGTGATCGAGGCGGAGCGTCAGCCCGACCAGGAACATGTACAGCGCCACGCCCAGCTGGGCGCCCGCATAAAGGACGTTGCGGGTTTCCTTGGGAAAGATCGCCGCCTGCAGGTCGGGAAAGAACAGGCCGAGCAGCGAGGGGCCGAGCACGACTCCGGCGATCATCTCGCCTACGACCGGCGGCTGGCCCAGGAACCGCTGTCCGGCCCAGCTGACGACGCGACAGGCGAGCAGGATCACCGCCAGCTGCAGGAAGAAATGGATGCTGTAGTCGCCGGGAACATAGGTGGCGGCCGCCCCGGCGCTGGCCGGGCCATGCGGTGCCAGGATGCCGCCAAAGGTCTTCCGGAAACTGTCGATCGCGTCGTTCATCGGTCTTGGCGTCCCCCCTCGCGCCGGGCATCTCCGGTCCGGCCGCGGCGATAGCGACGCCAAGTCGCGGGGCGTTGCAACGGGATTTTGGCGGGTGGGCAGCGATTTTGGCGGGCTGCTGGCAAACTGTGATGCGGCTGCTACAAGGTAGGCACGTACCTACATATCCGAGGGGCGGATGAAGACGCTGACCAGCCGGGAATTCAACCAGGATGTCAGCCGCGCCAAGCGGCTGGCCCGAATCGAGCCGGTGTTCATCACCGATCGCGGACGGCCCACCCATGTCCTGCTGGGCGTCGAGGCGTTCCGCCAATTGGCGCGCCAGACCGAGACGATCGTCGACTTGCTCGCCCAACCCGATGCGGCACCCGGCGAGGTTCCGCCGCCGCGCGACTGGGACCGGACGCGCTGATGTATCTGCTCGATGCCGATGTCGTGACCGCGTTGCGCGGCGCGCGGCGGGGACAGGCCGATCCGGGGCTGGTCGACTGGGCCACGGGCGTGCCGCGTCACGAACTCTTCCTGTCGGCGGTGACGCTGCTCGATCTTCAGCAAGACAAGGACGCCGACGACTGGATCGCGGCGCAGGTCCTGCCTGCCTTCGAGGGACGCATCCTGCCGGTCGATGTCGCGGTGGTGCGGCGGTCGGCGGGGCTGGGCTATGCGCAGACCCGCGACGCCCTGCTGGTGGCGACGGCGCTGGTCCATGGCCTGACCCTCGTCACGCGGCACGTCGCGGCCTATAAGGCCGGGCGGCCGAAGCTGTTCTGCCCCTGGGGTTTCGTGCCCGACGATATGGGCGAGGACTGGCGGCAGGCGACGAAGGGCGGCTCGCAATGGTTCCGCAACCTGTTCGTGAGGATGTGAGGGTGGTGGAGGGGCAGGCCAGGTCGATCCTGATCGTCGGCGGCGGCACGGCGGGCTGGCTGACCGCGGCCTATCTTGCGCGCTTCCTGGGGCCGGAAACCCGCATCACCCTGCTGGAGGACCCGGCCATCGGCGCCATCGGCGTGGGCGAGGGGGCGTTTCCCACGATGCGCTCGACCCTGCGCTTCCTGGGGATCGACGAGGCGCAATTCATTCGCGCGGCGGGTGCGACCTTCAAGCAGGGCATCCGCTTCGACGACTGGCGGCACGCCCCGGACGGGGGCAGGCGCCATCGCTATGTCCACCCGTTCGAGCCGCCCTTCCAGGCGGACGGTGTCGACCTGGTCGCGCACTGGCTGGCGCAGGACCCGGCGGCCCGTGCGCCCTTTGCCGAAGCGGTGACGATCCAGCACCGCGTCGCCGCCGCCGGGCGGGGACCGAAACGGGCGGGGGAAGGGGCGTTCGACGGGCCGCTCAGCTATGCCTATCATTTCGATGCGCATCGGCTGGTCGCGCTGCTGGCCGATCGTGCCATGGGCCTGGGCGTGGGGCATCTGGAGGGCAGGCTGACGGGCGCGGTGGTCGGCGCGGATGGACTGATCGACCATGTCGTGACCGACCGTCAGGGCATGCTGACCGCCGACCTCTATGTCGACTGCACCGGACAGCGGGCCGAGCTGATCTCCGGCGCGCTGGGGGAGCCTCTGGCGTCGGTGCGCGACCAGCTGTTCACCAATCGCGCGCTCGCCTGCCGTCTGCCCTATGATACGACGCGCGGGCACGCCCTGCCGACCATGACCATCGCCAGCGCGCATCGGGCCGGGTGGACCTGGGACATCGGACTGGCCGAGGGGCGGGGGATCGGCACGGTCTATTCCGACGCCCATATGGATGACGAGGCCGCGCTGGCGACGCTCGCCGCTTATCTGGGGCGCAACCCCGACAGGCTAAAGCCGCGCCTGCTGACCTTCGAGCCGGGTTATCGCCAGCGGCCGTGGATCGGCAATTGCGTGGCGATCGGACTGGCCGGAGGCTTTCTGGAGCCGCTGGAATCGACCGGCATCGTCCTGATCGAGGCGGCGGTCGCCATGCTGGCCGAGCTGTTTCCACATCGCGGGCCGATCGCCGCCCCCGCCGCGCGCTTCAACACGCTGATGACCGCGCGGTATCGGACGATCGTCGACTTTCTGAAGCTGCATTACTGCCTGAGCAGCCGGGACGAGCCGTTCTGGCATGACAATGGCGCGGCGGGAACGATCTCCGACCGGCTACGGGATTTGCTGGAGCAATGGCGCTATAGGCCGCCCGGGCGGTTCGACTTCACGCTGGATGTCGAGAGCTTCGCCCATTTCAACTATCAGTACATCCTCTATGGCATGGGCTTTGCCGATGGCGATGCGAGGCCGACCCGCGCGTCCGGCGAGGCCGAGCGGCTGTTCCGCAAGCTCCAGATGTTCGGCGACCGCGCCGTGGCGGACCTGCCGAGCCATGACGAACTGGTCGCGGCGATGCGGGGTTAGGGCAAGACGGCATTACATGGTGGCAGTGTGAGTCCCTCCCTCCAGGGGAGGGGTTTGGGTGAGGCCTTTCCACGAACGCCACGCTTGCGGAAGCGCCCCACCCCCGGCCCCTCCCCTGAAGGGGAGGGTTTGTTTCAGGCCCTTATACTCTATGCGGCTGGGCGCTCGCTGACCCTTCCCTCTCTCCCGTCCAGGGAAAGGGACGGAAAACGCATCAGGCGATCGCGGGCAGGCGGTCCAGATGCTTTTCCAGCGTCAGCGGATAGTCCCTGATCCGCACGCCGGTGGCGTTGTAGACCGCATTCGCCACCGCCGCGCCGACGCCGCACAGGCCCAGTTCGCCGACACCCTTGGCCTTCATGGGATTGGCCTTGTCGTCCGCTTCCTCCAGGAAGATCACTTCCTGATGCGGGATGTCGGCATGGACCGGCACTTCATAGCCCGCCAGGTCATGGTTGACGAAGAAGCCGAAGCGCTTGTCGACCGCCAGTTCCTCCATCAACGCCGAGCCGACGCCCATGGTCATCGCGCCGATCATCTGGCTGCGCGCCGCCTTGGGGTTCAGGATGCGCCCCGCCGCACAAACCGCCAGCATCCGGCGGAGCCGCGTGACGCCGGTATAGGCATCGACGCCGACCTCGACGAAATGCGCGCCGAAGGTCGACAGCTGATAGGTCTTGTCGAGCGTTCCGAACTCGATCCGGTCCTCGGCGGTCAGCGGACCCGAGGATGCGGCATCGCGAAGCGCGACCGATCGGTTGCCGCCCGTCACCCGACCATCGGCGAAGGTCAGGTCGGCCGAGTTGAACCCCAGCCGCTGCGCCACCGCCTCGCGCAGTTTCACGCAGGCGGCATAGACGCCCGCCGTCGCATTGGCCGCGCCGAACTGGCCGCCCGATCCGGCCGATACCGGATAGTCGCTGTCGCCCAGCCGGACATCGACCGCGTCCATCGGCACGCCCATCATCTCGGCGGCGGTCTGGGCGATGATCGTGTAGCTGCCGGTGCCGATATCGGTCATGTCGGTCTCGACCACGACCCGGCCATCCTTGTTCAGCATGACCCGCGCGCCCGACTTCATGTTCATGTGATTGCGGAAGGCGGCGGCGACGCCCATGCCGACCAGCCAGCGTCCATCGCGGACCTGGGCGGGCCTGGCATTGCGCTGCGCCCAGCCGAAACGCTGTGCGCCCTCTTCCAGGCAGCGGACGAGCTGACGCTGCGAGAAGCGGCGATCGGGCTTTTCGGGATCGACCTGGGTATCGTTCTTCACGCGGAAGGCGACCGGGTCCATGCCCAGTTTCTCCGCCATTTCGTCCATCGCGATTTCCAGCGCCATCATGCCCGGCGCCTCGCCTGGGGCGCGCATCGCATTGCCCTCCGGCAGGTTCAGCACCGCCAGCCGCATCGCGGTCAGGCGGTTGGGTCCGGCATAGAGCAGCTTGGTCTGGTTGACCGCCGTCTCGGGACCGCCGCCGGGCTGGTCACCCGATCCGCTTTCATGCGCGATCGCCTGGATCGCGCCGTCCTTGGTCGCCCCGATGCGGATGCGCTGGGTCGTCGCGGGACGGTGAGTCGCGTTATTGGCCATCAACGGCCGCTGCATCGCGACCTTGACCGGCCGCCCGACCGCCTTCGCGCCCAGCGCCGCCATGACGGCGTCGGCGCGAAGGAACAGCTTCCCACCGAAACCGCCACCGACATAAGGCGAGATCAGTCGGACCTTCTCCTTGGGCATCCCCAGCGTCTTGGCGAGGTCGCCGCGGCCCCATGCGATCATCTGGTTGGAGGTCCAGACGGTCAGCTGGTCCCCCTCCCAGATCGCCAGCGAGGCGAAGGGCTCCATCATCGCATGGCTGTGGTCGGGGGTGGTGTATTCGGCATCGAGCTTCACCGGCGCGGCGTCGAAAGCGCTTTCGAACGAGCCGGTCCGGTCTTCCTTGCCGGGCTTGCCCTCTTCGCCACCCGCCAGCGGCGCGCCCTTCAGCGCCTCTTCCAGATCGAACTGGCCCTTGGCGCGGTCATAGTCGATCCGTACCAGCCCGGCGGCGGCGCGCGCCTGCTCGAAGCTCTCGGCGACGACGATGGCGACGGCCTGGTGATAATGGTCGATCTCCGGCCCGCCGAGCAGCTTGGCGGTGTTGAAATTGCCCTTGTTCAGCTTGCCCGCCTCGGCGGCGGTGACGATGCCCAGCACGCCGGGCGCCCCGCGTGCGTCGTCGAGGTTCATCGACCGGATGCGCCCCTTGGCGATGGCCGCGCCGATGATCCAGCCATAGGCGGCGTTCGGAGCCTCGGCATGGCGTTCATAGGCATAGGGCGCGGTGCCGGTGGTCTTGCGCGGACCGTCGATACGATCCTGCGGGCGACCGACCACGGTCATGCGGTCGATGGGGTTGGCGCCGGCTGGTTCGGTGAATTTCATGCGGTCCTCACCTGGCTGATGGCGGCCGCCAGCGTCCGTTCGACGAGCGGCACCTTATATTCGTTGTCCTTGGTCGGGCGGGCATCGGCGAGCAGCGTCGCCGTCACCGCCTTGGCCCCTTGCGGCATGGCAGCCTCGGCTGCCTCGACCCGCCAGGGCTTGTGCGCGACACCGCCGACCGCGACGCGGCCCGAGCCGTCCTTTTGGACGATCGCCGCGACCGAGACGAGCGCAAAGGCATAGGAGGCGCGATCACGCACCTTCTCATAGATATGGGTGCCGCCGACCGGGCGGGGCAGGCTGACGGCGGTGATCAGCTCGCCCGGCTGGAGCGCCGTTTCGATATGCGGCGTATTGCCGGGCAGGCGGTGGAAGTCGGCGATCGCAATGGCGCGGGTCTTTCCTTCGGGGTTCACCGTTTCGACCACCGCGTCCAGCACCCGCATCGCGACGTTCATGTCGCTGGGGTTGGTCGCGATACAGTCGTTGCTGGCGCCGACAATGGCGAGTTGGCGCGAATAGCCGCCGATCGCGCTGCACCCGCTGCCTGGCCTGCGTTTGTTGCAGGCCATGTTGGTGTCGTAGAAATAGGGACAGCGCGTCCGCTGGAGCAGATTGCCCGCTGTCGTCGCCTTGTTGCGCAGCTGTCCGCTGGCCCCCGCCACGATGGCGCGGGACAGGACGCCATAGTCGCGCCGCACGCGCTCGTCGGCGGCCAGTGCGGTATTGGTGACGAACGCGCCGATGCGCAGGCCGCCGTCCTTCGTCTTCTCGATCCGGTCGAGCTTCAGCTCCTGCACGTCGATCAAATGGGTCGGCGTCTCGACCTCGATCTTCATCAGGTCGAGCAGGTTGGTGCCGCCTGCGAGGAACTTGGCGCCCGGCTTGGTCGCCGCGCGCGCCGCAGAGACGGCATCCTTGGCGCGTTCATAGGTGAAGGGTTTCATGCCCCCATCTCCTTATTCGCGACTCCCGCGACGTCGGCCATCGCGTCGGCAATGTTGGAATAGGCGCCGCAGCGGCAGATATTGCCGCTCATCCGCTCGCGCATCTCGATGCCGGAGTTCTGGGGCCTGGCGGTCAGGTCGGCCTGGACATGGCTGGGCACGCCGCGCTTGATCTCGTCGAGCACCGCCACCGCCGAGCAGATCTGGCCCGGCGTGCAGTATCCGCACTGATATCCGTCATGGCGCACGAAAGCGGCCTGCATCGGGTGGAGCTTCTCGGGCGTACCCAGCCCCTCGATGGTGGTGATGCTGTCGCCCTCATGCTGAAGTGCAAGGGAGAGGCAGCTGTTGATCCGCTCGCCATTGACCAGCACGGTGCATGCGCCGCACTGGCCATGGTCGCAGCCCTTCTTGGTGCCGGTCAGGTGCAGATGCTCGCGAAGCGTATCGAGCAACGTCGTACGCGGGTCGAGCGACAGGCTGCGGGCCTTGCCGTTGACCGTCAGCGTCACGGGCATGGCGGGGGGATCGGCGGGCATGGTGCTCCTCTGGTTCTGCGCCTCGGCCGGGGCGGAAGCGGCCATCGCGGTGGCCGCGCCTCCGACGATCACGCCGCGTCGCGACACGGTAAATTCACTGCTGTCCGCCAATGTCCCGGCTCCCTTGCACCCTGTCCAGACCCCTGTCCGGCCGCTGGTGCGCGCACCGCTGGCTGACATTTCGTTCATAACGCACGTAAGGGGTTTTGGTGGCGGGTGAAAATATCATGGGATAGAAATTGTCGCGCTCGCCACCGGGGCGCATCGGACGCGCCAGAAATCCGAAGACGCCGCCCGCCGGGCGTGATAGCATCGCCTATCGCCGGTTTGACGACCGCAAGCACTGGCGGCTGAGAGACCCTTGTGCTCCCGCTTGTTGCGAAGGAGCCGTCCCCAGTGAACCATTTCTCCTGTCTTCAGGGCGCGGGCGCTTGATCGCCCGGTTGCTGGGCCGTTGGCTGCGACGCTGGTACTGGCGCCGCCGAATGGGCGGCCGATGAGGGCGAACACGGCGGAGCGGGACCGGGCGCATCGGGCGCTGATGACCGGCATCGACGTGCTGGAGAGGCGGATCGCGCCGCTCTGGGCGGTGGAGGCATGCGCCTTGTCCAACCGGCATCGCCATGTCCGGGCGCGGGTGACGGCGAACGGTCTGCGCGAGCTGGACGTCCTGCTGGCCCATTGGATCGGACTCGTCGCGTGTCGGCCGGTCCGCATGGCGGACATCGGCGACTGGCGTGAGCAGGAGGAGGAGGATGTGGGGCGCTATGACCGCGACTTCACCGTCATGGACCTCGCCCGGCTGGCGGACGATTATCGCCTGGCCGCGCCGATGCCGTGTCCGCCTGACACCGTATCGGCAGATCGCGGGCTGGCCGCGTGAGGCGCCGGTTCGATAGGCGTTGATCGGGCGCACCGTCCGTTGCACAGCCTGAGGCCAATCATCGCGAAAAAGGAGGGGACGTGATGCGCCTGGCAAAGGGGTTCGCCGTCTTGGCACTGGGGCTGGGGGTGGCCAGCCCGCTGGTGGCGCAGACGACGCCAGTACCACAGACGACACCGGTGCCGCAGATCGTCGGCAAAAACGGCCGCCATGCGCTGATGGTCGATGGCCGCCCTTTCCTGATGCTGGGTGCGCAGGTCAACAACTCCAGCAACTATGCCGCCGCCCTGCCGCAGGTCTGGCCGGTGCTGGACCGCATCCATGCCAATACGATCGAAATCCCCGTCGCCTGGCAACAGATCGAGCCGGAAGAGGGGCGTTTCGATTTCGGCTTCGTTCAGACCCTGCTCGATCAGGCGCGCGCCCATGACAAGCGCGTCATATTATTGTGGTTCGCGACGTGGAAGAACACCTCGCCCGGCTATACGCCCGACTGGGTCAAGCTCGACAATCGCCGCTTTCCCCGGATGAAGACGCGGGCAGGGCAGGATCATTATGCGCTGACCCCGATGGCGCGCACCACGCTGGAGGCGGACAAGCGTGCCTTTGTCCGGCTGATGACCTATCTGAAGGAGCATGACCTGCAGAACACGGTCATCATGGTCCAGCCGGAGAATGAGGTCGGCAGCTATCGCAACCCGCGCGACTATTCGGCGGCGGCGCAGACGCTGTTCGACGGAGCCGTCCCGGAGGCGCTGAGCCGCAGGCTCGGCAAGCCGCGCGGCACCTGGGCGGCGGTGTTCGGGGCACAGGCCGACCGGGCGTTCAACACCTGGTATACCGCGCGCTACATCGACGAGATCGTCGCGGCGGGCAAGGCGGTCAAGCCGCTGCCTATGTACGTCAACGCGGCGCTGGCGGGGCCGTCCAACGTGCCCGATCCCGACGGCGTGGCGAGCGGGGGGCCGCAGCAGGACGTGCTCGACATCTGGAAGGTCGCGGCGCCCTCGATCGACTTGGAGGCACCCGACATTTACGACCGGGCGAGCGCCAATGTGGTCGCGTATATGAATGCCTATGCCCGGCCGGACAATCCGCTGCTGGTGCCCGAGATCGGCAATGGCCGCGAGTTTGCGCGCTATTTCTACGAGGCGCTGGGGCGCGGTGCGATCGGCTTTGCGCCGTTCGGCATGGATGACACCGGCTTCTTCAACTATCCGCTGGGGGCCAAGGCACTGGACGCCGCGACCCTGGACGCGTTTGCCGGACCTTATGGCGCGGTCGGGAGCGTGATGCGCGACTGGGCGAAGGCGGCGTTCGAGCATCCGAGCTGGGGCACCGCCAGGCCCGATGACGGCAGCGACCGAGACGCGGTGCTGGGCGACTGGCGCATCCGCGCCGAGTTCGGCCAGTGGCAGTTCGGCGAAAAGAGCTGGAGCTGGCTCAAGTCCGAGCCTGCGCCGTGGAAGGCCGAGCCGGTCGGCGGCGTTGCGGTGGTCCAGCTGTCGCGCGACGAATTTCTGATGACCGGCGACCATGTCCGTGTTCGCTTCGAGCCGGCGACCCCGGACCCCAAGGCGATGATCGTCCGGGTCGAGGAGGGGCATTTCACCGACGGTCGCTGGACGATGGACCGCGTGTGGAACGGCGACCAGACCGATTACGGGATCAACCTGATCGACCGGCCGGTCGTGTTGAAGGTCGTGATGGGGCGCTATCGCTAAGGGCTGGGACAAATCGCTTTGCACACCCGGATCAACGGCTTAGCCTGACCCGCTCAGCCAGAATGATCCGGGAGTGTTCATGCAGCGTCGCCAGTTCCTCGCCTCCGCCAGCCTTGTCGCGGCGGCCGCCGCCACGCCGTCCTGGGCCAAGATTTCCAAAGGGGCGGGCGGGCGCGATGCGGAATTGCGGGCGATGCTGGACCGCTTTTTCTATGCGCGGCTGGAGGACAGCCCGGAGCAGGCGACGTCGCTTGGCCTCGACACCGGCCCGCGCGCGGGACTGAAGGCGCGGTTGAGCGATGCGTCGCGGGTGGGTGAGGCGCGCCAGTTCGCCCGCGCCCGGCAGGAACGCGCGCAGCTGGCCACCATCCCGCGCGATGCGCTGGGGGAGGGGGCGCGGCTGGATTACGACATCCTGGCTTATAGCCTCGACCGGATGATCGCGGGCGAGCGCTTTTCCTATGGGGCCAGCGCGGGGCGCTATGCCCCCTATGTGCTCAGCCAGCTGTCGGGGGCTTACCGCGACGTGCCCGATTTCCTGGGCAACCAGCACCGCGTCACCAACGCCGCCGATGCCGACGCCTATGTGTCGCGGGTCGCGGCGTTCGGCCCGGCGATCGATGCGGAAACCGAGCGCCAGCGCGAGGATGCGGCCAAGGGCGTCTTTGCGCCCGACTATATCCTCGACACCACGCTGAAACAGCTGGCGGCGGTGCGGGACAAGCCCGCCGAGGCGACCGGCCCGGCCGTCGATCTGGCCGCCAAGCTGAAGGCCGCCAACCTGCCGCCGGACCGTGCCCAGGCGGTCGCGCGGCTGATGACCGAGCGGGTCTTCCCCGCGCTCGACCGGCAACGCGCGCTCGTCACCGAATTGCGTGGCCGTGCGGTCCATGACGCAGGCGTCTGGCGGCTGCCGGACGGCGAGGCCTATTATAGCGCGGCTGCGGCGGCTGCGACCACGACCGAGATGACCGGCGACGAGATCCACCGGCTCGGGCTGGCGCAGGTGGCGCAGATCGGCGCGCGGATCGACACCATCCTGAAGGCGCAGGGCATGGCGCAGGGCAGCGTCGGCGAGCGGCTGGTCGCGCTCAACCGGCGACCGGACCAGCTGTTCCCGAACACCGATCCGGGCCGTGAGGCGCTGCTGGAGCAATTGCGCGCGCAGGTCGCCGCGATGACCCGCCGCCTGCCCGAACAATTTGCCGTCCTGCCCAAGGCGCCGGTCGAGATCCGCCGCGTGCCGGAGGCGATCCAGGCGGGCGCACCGGGCGGCTATTACCAGTCGGCCTCGCTCGACGGGTCGCGGCCCGCTATCTACTTCATCAATCTGCGCGACACGTTCGACCGGCCGAAATTCGGGCTGGCGACGCTGACCTATCATGAGGCGGTGCCGGGGCATCACCTGCAGGTCATGTCCGCGCTGGAGAGCCAGGACATTCCGCTGATCCGGCGGCGCGGCTTCTATTCGGGTTATTCGGAAGGCTGGGCGCTCTATTCGGAACAGCTGGCCGACGAGATGGGCATGTATGAGGGCAATCCGCTGGGGCAGGTCGGCTATCTGCAATCCTTGCTGTTCCGTGCGACCCGGCTCGTCGTCGACTCGGGGATGCACGCCAAGCGCTGGAGCCGCGAGAAGGCGACGGACTATCTGATCGCCACCACCGGCATCGCTCGCGGTCGCAACCAGGGGGAGATCGACCGCTACACCGTCTGGCCGGGGCAGGCGTGCAGCTACAAGATCGGGCACACCGTCTGGACCCGGCTGCGCGACGAAGCCAAGGCCAAGGCGGGCGCGAAATGGGACCCCAAGGCCTTCCACCGCGTCCTGACGCTGGGCGCGATGCCGCTCGACGTGCTGGAACGGGTGGTGCGCGAGCGGATGGTGTAACGTCCTTCTTTCCCCTCTCCCCTGGACAGGGCAGAGGGTTAGCGGAGCTTGCCAGCGTGCTGGCTGGAGTCGAAAACGATCAACTCTGCTCACCCCTCCCCTGAAGGGGAGGGGCTAAAACCGTGCAATGCTGATCGCTTTCAACTCTAGCGCAGCTTGGGTGAGGGGGTGCGCGCCCACCCATCACCCAGCTCCGACCAGGCCTTTGCTGCGCAAAGACCAAGTCCGCGCAACCCTCTCCCCTCTGCGAGGGGGCGAGGGAGGATATAGCGCATCCCTCTCGGACCTGAGCCTTGGCCAATTGGGGGTAAGCCGGATAGGATCGGCATCAAAGGAAGATGCCCATGAACTTGTCACGCCCCCTGTCCATCCTGTCGCTGCTGGGTCTGGTCGCGTTGTCGCCGACCGGAGCGACGGCCGCCGACAGGGACGCCCTGCCGCGCAAGATCGGCGACTGGACGCTGGCGGTCAGCGAGGATGGCGACGGATGTTTCCTGACGCGTATCTATGACCGGCCGGGTGATACGACATTGCTGCTGGGGCTCGACCGTGACGGGTCGAACCACCTGACGGTGCTGAACGCCAACTGGTCGATCAAGCCCAGGGAACGGCTGGCCCTCGACTTCAAGCTGACGAACGGCAGCTATCCGAAGCATTTCGCGGTCGGGCTGGCGTCGGATGACCAGCGGGGTTTCGTCACCAGCTTCGAAAAGCCGTTCCCGACCTATCTCGCCCGGTCGCAGGCGCTCAACATCGTGCGCGGCGACGTGCCGGTCGAGCGCCTGTCGCTGGCGGGCAGCGGTGCGGCGATCGCCGCGCTGCGCGATTGCGTCACGGCGCGGAAGGCCCGTCCGACGAAGGCGACCCGTTCAGACAATGCGACGGACGGCATTCCCCGCGATCCGTTCGCCAAGGCTGCGTCACGCAAACGCTGAACCCTGAACGGCATCTTAACACAATAGGTCTTTGTGCAAATAGTGTCTCAGTAAACGCTTGGTCGAAAACCCGGCACGCTCGAACAGAAACAGGATTGTCGAACTTTTCGCACTCGGCTTCGTTGTTGCAGTTGGTTAACGACTGAAAGAATTGTTATGTCTGCTTACGCGTCCAAATCCCTCCTTGCTCTCGTGACGCTGGCGGGTGCCGTCAGTCTTGGTGGTTGCGCGACGAAGTCCTTCGTGCGTGAACAGATCGCCCCGGTGAGCCAGCGCGTGGACTCGCTCGAATCGCGGCTCCAGCAAACCGATGGTACGGCCAAACAGGCACTTGCCGAGGCGCAGGCCGCTTCGGGCCAGGCGCAGCAGAACGGCCAGCGGCTCGACCAGCTGGGCGGCCGCGTCGATGGCGTCGAGCAGCGCCTGACCGTGCAGGAGCAGAAGCCCGCGCGTCGTCCGCGCCACTGATGGCGGCGGGCTGAACGACGATATCCGCTGAATGACGTGCCGGTCTCTCCCCCTTGCTGGGGGAGGGGCCGGCATTTTGCCTGAGTATGCCGCACCGATGAAGTCCCTGATCCTGTCGCTGGCGGGCTTCGCCCTCCTAGCCCCCGCGGTTGCCGATGCGCGCGCCGCCGAGCCGGCCAAGGCCGTCCGCAAGGCCCCGCCCAAACCAAAGGCGAAAGCGAAACCCGCACCGGTTGTCGCGCCCGGGCCGGTATTGACCCCGTCCCCGGCGGCGCAGCGGGTGATCGACTGGGTATCCGGTGTGCAGGACAATCGCGGCCTGCCCTGGGCGGTGGTCGACAAGGTCCATGCGACCCTGTTCCTGTTCGCGCCCGATGGCACCCGGCAGGCGGCGGTGCCGGTCCTGATCGGCATCATGCCGGGCGACGAGGCGAGCCCGGGTGTCGGCACCAAGACGCTGGCCTCGCTCGGCCCCGCCGAGAAGACGACGCCTGCCGGTCGCTATCTTGCCAAGTTCGGCCTGCCGGTGGCGGGCGAGCGCGTGCTGTGGGTCGATTATGCGACGTCGGTGGCGTTGCACCCGATCCCCAAGGATGCGGGCGCGCGCGAGAAACGTCGCGAGCGGATGCTGTCGCCCACGCCGGACGACAACCGCATCACCTTTGGCTGCATCAACGTCCCCCAGGCCTTTTACACCCGGCAGTTGCGGCCGACCTTCCGTCGCAAGGGCGGCTATGTCTACATCCTGCCCGATACCAGGCCGATCGACGAGGTCTTCCCCCGTCTGAGGACGCAGGCACCCGGTTAGAGTGATTTGCCCATCCGGATAAGGGGAACCTGTACGCCTTCGACCGGGGCCGACCGGATCGACTCGATCGGGGCATAGCCGCAGGCGCGGTAGAGCGGCTCGCCTGCCAGCGTCGCCATCATCTCGGCAGAGGTGAAGCCCGCCGCCCGCGCCGCCGCCTCGCACCGGGCGAGGATGGCGCGGCCCAGCCCCTGCCGGGCAAAATCCGGGTCGACATACATCGCCCGGATGCGCGCGGGGTCGCGTGCCGGGTCGAGCATCGCCGCGTCGCGCAACGCCTGGCTATGATCGCCGCCATAGAGCGTCGCCCGCGCGCTCCACCCGCCGCAGCCCGCCAGCCGCCCGTCCTGCTCGGCCAGCAAATAGGTGCCGTCGGCGATCAGTTGTGTATCCAGGCCCATGACCGAACGGCTGGCCGCGATCTCGGCTGGCGAGAGGAAACCCTTTTGCAGCACCGAAATCGCGCGATCCATCAAGACGGCGATGGCGGGTATGTCGGCGGCGTCGGCCCAGCGGAAGGTAAACATTGCACCTTTTCGGGGCAATTATTCGGTTGCGTCAATGACGATAGGATGAACAGTTGCAATCGACACCATCGATTTGCTGCGATAAGCCGGTCAGATGGCAGACATTCCTCAGACCCCGCTGCTCGACACGGTGCAGACTCCCGACGACCTTCGTCGCCTGGCCCCCGAGCAGTTGCGGCAACTCGCCGACGAGTTGCGGACCGAGACGATCTCGGCCGTCGGCACCACCGGCGGCCATCTGGGCTCGGGGCTGGGCGTCGTCGAACTGACGGTCGCGCTTCATTATGTCTTCAACACGCCCGACGACCGGCTGATCTGGGACGTCGGGCATCAATGCTATCCGCACAAGATCCTGACCGGGCGGCGCGAGCGTATCCGCACCATCCGCCAGGGCGGTGGCCTGTCGGGCTTCACCAAGCGTTCGGAAAGCGAATACGACCCCTTCGGCGCGGCGCACAGCTCGACCTCGATCTCGGCGGCGCTGGGCTTTGCGGTCGCCAACAAGCTGGCGGGCACGCCGGGCAAGGGCATAGCGGTCATCGGCGACGGCGCCATGTCGGCGGGCATGGCCTATGAGGCGATGAACAATGCCGAGCAGGCGGGCAATCGCCTGGTCGTCATCCTGAACGACAACGACATGTCGATCGCGCCGCCGGTGGGCGGCCTGTCGGCATACCTGTCGCGCATGGTGTCGAGCCGCGAGTTCCTGGGCGTGCGCGACGTGCTCAAGAAGCTCGCCAAGCGCTTCCCGCGCCCGATCCAGAAGGCCGCGCAGAAGACCGACGAGTTCGCGCGCGGCATGACCATGGGCGGCACGCTGTTCGAGGAGCTGGGCTTTTACTATGTCGGCCCGATCGACGGACACAATCTCGACCATCTGATCCCCGTGCTGGAGAATGTGCGCGACGCCGAGCAGGGGCCGATCCTGATCCATGTCGTCACCAAGAAGGGCAAGGGCTATGCCCCGGCCGAGGCGGCGGCGGACAAATATCACGGCGTCCAGAAGTTCGACGTCATCACCGGCGCCCAGGCCAAGGCACCGCCAGGACCGCCCGCCTACCAGAACGTCTTCGGCGAGACGCTGGCCAAGGAAGCCGATAGCGATCCGCGCATCTGCGCCATCACGGCGGCGATGCCGTCGGGCACCGGGCTGGACCGGTTCGCGAATGCGCACCCCGAACGCTTCTTCGACGTCGGCATCGCCGAACAGCACGCCGTGACCTTTGCCGCCGGTCTGGCCGCACAGGGGATGCGGCCGTTCTGCGCCATCTATTCGACCTTCCTCCAGCGCGCCTATGATCAGGTGGTCCATGACGTCGCGATCCAGAATCTGCCGGTCCGTTTCGCGATCGATCGCGCCGGGCTGGTCGGCGCGGATGGGGCGACCCATGCGGGCTCGTTCGACGTCACCTATCTCGCCAGCCTGCCCAACATGGTCGTGATGGCCGCCGCCGACGAGGCGGAGCTGGTCCATATGGTCCATACCTGCGTCAACCATGACAGCGGCCCGATCGCGGTGCGCTATCCGCGCGGCAACGGCGTCGGCGTGGCGCTGCCAGAGACGCCGCAGCTGCTGGAGATCGGCAAGGGGCGCGTCGTGCGCGAGGGCAAGAAGGTCGCGATCCTGTCGCTGGGCACCCGCCTGGCCGAAGCGCTGCGCGCCGCCGACACGCTGGAGGCCAAGGGGCTGTCGACCACGGTCGCCGACCTGCGTTTCGCCAAGCCGCTCGACGAGGCGCTGATTCGCCGGATGCTGACCACCCATGAAGTGGCGGTGACGATCGAGGAGAATGCGATCGGCGGCTTCGGCGCGCATGTCCTGACCATGGCGTCGGACGAAGGGCTGATCGACGGTGGCCTCAAGCTGCGCACGATGCGCCTGCCCGACATCTTCCAGGACCAGGACAAGCCCGAGGTGCAATATGCGCAGGCCGGACTGGATGCCGATGCGATCGTCGAGACGGTGCTGAAGGCGCTGCGCCACAACAGCGCCAACGTCACGGAAGGTGCGCGGGCGTGATCCGCGGTTGGACCGCCGTCATCGTCTTTACGACGCTGGCGGTGGTCATGATGGTGGGTCTGAACGTGCGGATGTGGCGGCGGATGAAGGCTGCCACGGCGGCGGCGAAGGCTGAGGCGGAACGGGAAGAGCGAGAGGCTGTCGAAACCGAGCAGAATCCCACCCCCCGTTCAGCCTGAGCGAAGTCGAAGGCCACGGGCCTACCGTAAACCCGTTCCCCGGCAAAGGCCGGGACCCGGTTGCTGGCCGGATGAGAGGGCGCGGTAAGTTGGCGTGAGAGGCCGTAGCCCACCGATCGGTTTGGCCTCCCAAGCGTCGTCTCTATTCCCTCGCAGCGTCATCGAAACTCGACCCCGGCCTTCGCCGGGGAAGGCGAGGGGAGAGGCTTTCCCTTCGCCTTCGACTTCGCTCAGGCCGAACGGGGTGAGGGGGCCTATCACTCCCGTTCACGTTGAACGGGTGAGGGGCGGGCTGACCACCTCCGTTCACGCTGAGCGAAGTCGAAGCGCACGCCCGACAATCGCCCGGCCGACCTCACCGCCCCAGATAATGCGCCTGCGCCGCATCGGTCGCATTCACCGCCAGCACCGCCCGCGCTTCGCTGGGTGACAAAGGCCCGGACGGCGACGGCCGGTCCATGCCGCTGGCGGCGATCACCCGGCCGAGCAGTTCCTGCCCCTCCTGCCACCAGCCGAGACCACTGGCGGCGTTGATATGCCCCTGATGCCCGGCGTCGACGAAATGGCTGCCCCAGTCGACTGCCAGGCTGTGTGCGCGGTCGATCGAGATCCACGGATCGTCCTGGCTGGCGACGAGGATCGAGGGGAAGGGCAGGGGCGTGCGTGGCGAGGGGGCGAAGGCCCGCAATGCCTCGGGCGCGTCGGTGCGGTCGACATCGGCGGGAGCGACCAGCAGAGCGCCCGCGACCGGCCAGCCATAGGGCTGCGGCGAGAGTTCCGCCCACCACGCAACCGCCAGACAGCCCAGCGAATGCGCCGCGAGGATCACCGGGGCCTGTGCCTGCCGGATCGCCTGGTCCAGCCGCGTCACCCAGGCGTTGCGATGCGGTGTCGACCACATGCCCAGTTCGACGCGGATCGTATCGGGTCGCGCCTCTTCCCACAGGGACTGCCAGTGCGAGCGGCCCGAGCCGCCGAGACCGGGGACGGTGAGGACCGTTGGCTTGCGGGCCTCATAGGATGCGAACGAACCCATATGGCATCTCCTCGATAGCGGAGAGGATCGTGGGAAGGCGTGGTGCCCGACCGACTCCCGCTCCATGGCCTCAATCTATTCCTACTAATCTAATAGGCAATAGGCGATGCGTCCGGTGGATCACGTCTTGCGACGGGCCGAGGCGGCTTGTAGGGGCGGGCGATGGCCAAGCAGCGTGTCGACCAGATGCTCGTGGATCGCGGACTCGTGGAATCCCGGTCCCGCGCGCAAGCGCTGGTGATGGCGGGGCTCGTGTTTTCGGGCGAGACGAAGATCGCCAAGCCCGGCCAGCAACTGGCCGAGGACGCCGTGCTCGACGTGCGCGGGCGCGATCATCCCTGGGTGTCGCGCGGCGGGATCAAGCTGGCGCATGGGCTGGAGCATTTCGGCTGGGACGTCACGGATGCGGTCGCGATCGATGTCGGCAGCTCGACCGGCGGCTTTACCGATGTGCTGCTGCAAAAGGGCGCGGCGAAGGTCTATGCGGTCGACAGCGGCACCAACCAGCTGGCCTGGTCGCTGCGCCAGGACCCGCGCGTGATCGTCCATGAACAGACCAGCGCGCGCATCCTGACCGAGGTGCATATCCCCGAGCCGGTCGACATCATCGTGTGCGACGCCAGCTTCATCGGGCTGGCCAAGGTGCTGGAGCGGCCGCTCAGCTTCGCGAAACCCGGCGCGCGCCTGCTCGCCCTGATCAAGCCGCAGTTCGAGGCGGGGCGCGAAGAGGTCGGCAAGGGCGGGGTCGTCCGTGATCCCGCTGTCCACCAGCGGGTCTGCGATCAGGTGGTCGCATGGCTGACCGACAGCGGCTGGCAGCTCGCGGGCGTCACCCAGAGCCCGATCACCGGACCCGAGGGGAATATCGAGTTTTTGGTGGCCGCATCCCGAAATTGAACGGGTAAGGGCTGATTGGCGTTGAGCTTTCCGTTTACTGCGCCGCGACCGTGGGGCAGATCGGCGGGCATCATGGCGAAAGAGGGACGAGTGGGCACGATCGCGTCGAAGGGCCAGTTGCGCATGTCATTCCTCCGCTGGGCGGTCGTGATCGTTCCGCTGATCCTGCTGCTCGGCTTCGCCTCGGGCCGGGTGGTGCCGTCGGGCAGCGAGAATGGCTGGTACATGGCGCTCACCAAGCCCGAGCTGAACCCGCCGGGCTGGGTGTTTCCCGTGATGTGGACGACGCTCTACATCATGATCGGCCTGGCGTTGGCGATCATCGTCCATGCGCGCGGGGCCAGGGGGCGCGGGGTCGCGATCGCCCTGTTCGTGGTCCAGTTCCTGCTCAACCTGTCCTGGACGCCGCTGTTCTTCGGCGCGCACAAGGTGCGGCTGGCGCTGTTCGTCATCATCGCCATCCTGCTGCTGTCGATCGCCACGACGGTCGCCTTCTCGCGCATTCGCAAGGGTGCGGCGTGGCTGATGGTGCCGTATCTGGTGTGGCTGTCCTTCGCGGGCGTGCTGAACTGGCGGATCGACCAGCTCAATCCCGATGCGGAAAGGCTTGTGCCCGGGGCGCAGACATCCCAAATGCTGTAAAACGATTTTTGGGAATTTGATATGCAGGCCGACAACAAGCTGTTCGACGATTTCGCCAAGGTGATGAATGGCCTGGCCGGCACTGTGGCGGGCATGGGCCGCGAGGCCGAGGCCAGCGCCCGGACGCGTGCGCGCGAATGGATCGGCGGCCTGGACTTCGTCAGCCGTGAAGAGTTCGAGGTTGCCAAGGCGATGGCCGTCGCCGCGCGGGACGAGGCGGATGCGCTGAAGGCTCGGCTGGATGCGCTGGAAGCGCGCCTCAACGGTACGACGGGCGGCATGACCGCCGGGGCGGAATCCTGACCGGCCTGGTAGCGGAAGGGACCCTGTCCGGCCTGACCGGCCGGTCAGCTATCCACAGTTTTCGGCATCCGGCGGCTTGCAGCCCGGCCCTGCGCAGTGCAACCTGCGCTGGTCCGGGTTTGTTCGCAAGGGCCTCTGATGCTTGAATCGACCGATCATGAAGCCGAAGAATCGGCCCCCATCGATATGCTGGAGGCCTATTTCGCCGCGCATGGATGGGAACATGAGCGCCACGACGAGGAAATCGTCGCGACGGTCAAGGGCAGCTGGGCGACGTACGAACTTCGCGCGCTCTGGCGCGACGATGACAGCGTGCTGCAATTCCTGGCATTCCCTGACATAAAGGTGACCGAGGACCGCCGCTCCAGCATCTATGAGGCGCTGGCACTGGTCAACGAACAGCTGTGGATCGGCCATTTCGAGCTGTGGTCGAACAGCGGCATCCTGCTCTATCGCCACGCCGCGATGGTCGATGGCGGCGAGGACGGCACCATCTCGCTTTCCGCGACCGAGTTGCTGGTCGAATCGGCGATCGAGGAATGCGAGCGCTTCTATCCGGTCTTCCAGTTCGTCCTGTGGGGCGGCAAGACCCCGCGCGAGGCGCTGGCCGCCGCGCTGATCGAAACCCAGGGCGAAGCGTGACTTTTCCCGTCGGGCCGATCTGGCTGGTCGGATGCGGCAACATGGCGGGCGCGATGCTGCGCCGCTGGTTGTCCGAAGGGCTCGATCCTGCGCAGGTGACCGTCATTACCCGCAGCGGCACGCGTGCGCCTGAGGGTGTCCGCTCGCTGACGGCATCGCCCGCCGACGAGACGCCTGAAATCCTGATGCTGGGCTTCAAGCCGCAACAATTGGGTGACATCGCCCCGACACTGGCGCATCTCAACCCGGCCATCCTGCTGTCGATCCTGGCGGGGGTCGAGGAGCAGACGCTGGCCAGCCATATTCCGGCGGGCGCGGTGGTGCGGATGATGCCCAACTTGCCGGTCGCCATCGGGCGGGGCGTGACGGCGCTCTACACCCGCTCCACCGACCCCGCCGTGCGCGAGGCGGCCGAGGCGCTGGCCCTGCCGCTGGGCCTTGCCCCATGGGTTGAGGACGAGGCGCGGTTCGACGCCGTGACCGCGCTTGCGGGGTGTGGGCCTGCCTTCGTGTTCCGCTTTATCGACGCGCTGGCCCAGGCCGGGGTCGGGCTGGGGCTATCGCCCGAACTGGCGCAGCAATTGGCGCTGGCGACCGTCGACGGGGCAGGGGCGATGGCGATCGGGGCCGATGCGCCGCCCGCCGTGCTGGCGGATCGTGTGGCCAGTCCCGGCGGCTCGACCCGCGAGGGGCTGAACGTGCTGGATGCGGGGGGCGCGCTCAAGCGGCTCATGGCCGATACGCTGAAGGCGTCCGAACGGCGTAATCGAGAAATGGCGCAAGCCGCGCGAGGCTGATTTTTAGTTCACGCGAAGCCGCGACGGCGCCAAGAGATTTTTGCGCGCGGAAGAGCGATGGATGCGGAGGTGGATGGCTGATGGCAATCTCATCATTTCATCCGCTAGTGGTAAAAGGCCTGGCGGGGCGCTGTTCATAACATCTCCGCGTCCACTGAGCCTCCGCGTGAAACCCAAGCTTCTTCGCGCCGTCGCGGCTTCGCGCGAACCCTATCACCCGTCGTTGGTCCGCAAATCCTCGATCCGGGCGCGTTCATTCTCCGGAATGAAGCCCTCCAGCACCGTCCAGAAGCCCGTCACCGCCTGCTGCCCCGCGCGCGCATAGGCCTTGGACAGTTTTTCGCGCAGCGCATCGAACAACTCGGCCTCCATCGCCGCCCCCGTCGGGGTCAGCCGGAGCAGCCTTTGCCGCCGGTCACGATCTCCGGGGCGCGTCTCGATCAGGTCGCGGCTCGCCAGTTCGTTGAGCACGCGGCCCAGCGACTGTTTGGTGATCGCCAGCAGCGACAACAGCTCGCTGACCGTCATGTCGGGCTTGCGGGCCATGAAATACAGGGCACGGTGATGGGCACGGCCCAACCCCTGCGCGGCGAGACCGCGATCGATCGAGCGCACGAGATGGCTATTGCCGAAATACAGCAATTCCATACCCCTGCGGAGTTCTGGCTCGCGGAGAAATTGTGCCGATGCGGACTGGTTAGAGGCAGCCATGTTGACCCGTCTACTCACACGCCCTAGGCCACGGCAACCCAAAACAGAGAGTTGACCATGGAAGCGCCCCAAGCCCTTACGTTTCGGTTCGATCCTTCTGCGACTCCGGTCGCGGCGAGCGAGCGGGCGGCACGGCTGGTCGATCCGGGTTTCGGCCGGGTCTTCACCGATCACATGGCGCTGATCCGCTACAGCGACGACAAGGGCTGGCACGACGCGCAAATCACCGCGCGCGCTCCGCTCAGCGTCGATCCGGCCGCGTCGGTCCTGCACTATGCCCAGGAAATCTTCGAGGGCATGAAGGCCTATCGCCTGGCGGACGGCGGCACCGCGCTCTTCCGGCCCGAGGCGAATGCCCGCCGCTTCCAGGATTCGGCGCGGCGCATGGCGATGCCCGAACTGCCCGAGAACCTCTTCCTGGAATCGGTCGAGCGGCTGGTCGAGATCGAGCGCGACTGGATCCCCGAACAGGATGGCGGCGCGCTGTACCTGCGCCCCTTCATGTTCGCCAGCGAGGTGTTCCTGGGCGTGAAGCCCTCGGCCGAATATCTCTACATGGTCATCGCCTCGTCGGTCGGCGCCTATTTCAAGGGCGGCGCGCCCGCCGTGTCGATCTGGGTCAGCCAGGGCTACACGCGGGCTGCCCCCGGCGGAACGGGCGCGGCCAAGTGCGGCGGCAACTACGCTGCCAGCCTGCTGGCCCAGAAGGAAGCGATCGCGAATGGTTGCGACCAGGTGGTCTTCCTCGACGCGGTCGAGCGCCGCTGGGTCGAGGAACTGGGCGGAATGAACGTCTTCTTCGTGTTCGACGACGGCTCGCTGGTGACGCCGCCGCTGACCGGCACGATCCTGCCCGGCATCACCCGCGATTCGATCCTGACCATCGCGCGTGCGCAGGGGCTGACGGTGCGTGAGGAGCCCTATGCCATCGACCAGTGGCGCGCCGACGCCGCCAGCGGCCGCCTGGTCGAGGCTTTCGCCTGCGGCACCGCCGCCGTCGTCACCCCGATCGGCAGCGTCGCCGAGCCTGCGGGCCGCTTCACCATCGGCAGCGGCGGCCCCGGCCAGCTGACCACGCGCCTTCGCGAACAACTGGTCGCGATCCAGCGCGGCCAGGCCCCCGACCCCCATGGCTGGATGCATCGTCTGGGCTGATCTTTCGTTGGAATAAGGGCTTTTCAAGAACGGCGCGCCCGGTATAAGGCGCGCCTCTCCACTGGGGCGTCGCCAAGCGGTAAGGCAACGGTTTTTGGTACCGTCATACGCAGGTTCGAATCCTGCCGCCCCAGCCATCTGCCTGAAATTTCAGCCAATTGGCTGCTAAGTGTTTGAAGATGCTGGCTGACTATCAGGGTCGGCCGTTGGCACCTGCACAATTGTGCATCGGATTGTGCCAATGCGCTGGCCGGGAAGGCCGCGGTTTTGGACTGTCTTCAACATGTTTAACGGCGCGGGCACATTTTCTGGTGGCGCCGGATTCGCCGTTTCTTGGATAATGGCACCCTAGATGTCCGGCTCTCGCTGCAGACCACCGACCGGAAGGCAGCGCGCAACATGGGGGCGGCGCTCACGGCGGTGACGCCGAGGATGCTGGAGATGCTCGACAGGCGGGCCAAGCAGAAGACCGGTATCAAGGAGCAGGAACTCCAGGCGATCGCCAAGGCGATGTACGATGAGCAGCTGGCGGAGGTTTGCAGGTGATGCAATCGGCGCGGCACATGGTGTCGGACGAGCTGAAGGATCAGGAGGTGTTCCTCGAATTCCGCAACGATCGTCTCTGGCACCGTGGCAAGGGCGGCGAGGGCGAGACGCGCTACCCCGCAGCGGCCTCGCTCCAGAAGCTGACGTAGGTGGTCGAGAAGATCCCCGTGGTGACGGGGCATCTCCCGGATCAGCGCAAGATCAACCTCCTGCCGGTGGGATTGCGTAAACCACGGCCGACACGGAGCAAGGATCGCGACAGGGAGGAAACAGGCGCCTGACCCCGTCTCTTCGCCCATCGCGCCTGGAAGGGGTCAGGCCGGACAGACCGCTGCCGTTTGCCGGCGCTGAACGAACAGCAGGATTACCAGCGCCAGGGCCGCCATGCCTGCACCGGCGATCGCGACGGCGGGCAAGCCTAGTCCCGCGCCGATCACCCCTCCGCCGAGCGCCGCGCCGATCGCGTTGCCAAGGTTGAACGCGCCGATGTTCATCGCCGAGGCAAGGTTCGGCGCATCGGCGGCCGCCACCATGACCCGCATTTGTAGCGGCGGTACGATGGCGAAGCTGGCGATGCCCCAGATGAGGATGGCGGCGGCGGCAGCCCATGGCCATTGCATGACGCCCGCGAACACGATCAGCACGGCCGCGAGGACGGCGAAGCTGCCGATCAGCGTCCGCTCGATCGACCGATCGGCAAGGCGACCGCCGAGTGTGTTCCCGATCGTCAGCCCGATCCCGTACAGCACCAGCATCGCCGTCACGAACCCGGTCGAGGCATGGGTTTCCTCATGCAGGATCGGGACGATGTAGGTGAAGACGGTGAACATCGCGCTGGCACCAACCACGGTCAGCGCCAGCGCCGCCAGCACCGGTCCGCGCGTGAGGACGCGGAGTTCCGCCGCCATGTCGCCCTCCGTCGATGCCGGGAGCGAGGGCAGGGCAAAGCGCAGCGCCATGATCGCCCCGGCACCGACGCCGGCAATGCCCGCGAACGCCGTGCGCCAGCCCAGCACCTCACCGGCCCACGTCGCGAGCGGCACGCCGCCGATCGTCGCCACCGTCAGCCCGGTGAACATCGCGGCGACCGCGCCCGCGCGCCGGTCGGGCGGCACGAGGCTGGCGGCGACCACCGAGCCGACACCGAAAAACGCGCCGTGATTGAACGAGGTGACGATCCGTGCCGCCATCAGCATCCAATAGCCGTCCGCGATCGCGGACAGTGCGTTGCCGATCGTGAAGATGGCCATCAGCCCGATCAGCAGCGTTCGCCGGTTCACGCTGCCGGTCGTCAGCGTCATCAGCGGCGCGCCGATCAGGACGCCCATCGCATAGGCGCTGACCAGCAGCCCCGCCGCCGGGATCGAGACGCCCAGATCGGATGCGATGCCTGGCAGCATGCCCATCGGCGCGAACTCGGTCACACCGATGCCGAACGCGCCCATGGCGAGCGCGAGAAGGGGGAAATTCAGTTTCATCGAATGGCTCCCTTTCGTCAGACGAGTGGCGGGTTCAGGCGGGCAAAGCCCTCCTGCTGCACGTACGGGGTGTGCGGGTACGGCGGCAGCACGGCGCTCGCCGCATCCAGCGCGGTCATCTGCTCCGCCGTCAGCGACCAGCCGACCGCGCCGAGATTGTCGCGCAACTGCGCTTCGTTGCGCGCGCCGACGAAGACCGACGCGACGGTCGGCCGCTGCAACAACCAGTTGATCGCGATCTGCGGCACGCTCTTGCCCGTCTCGGCGGCGATCGCCTCCAGCGCATCGATCACGCAATAGAGATGCTCGACCTCGACCGGGGGCGCGAACCGTTCGGTGTCATGCAGGCGGCTGCCCGCGGGGATCGGACGATCGCGCCCGATCCTGCCGGTCAACCCGCCCCAGCCAAGCGGGCTCCAGACCAGCGCGCCGACACCCTGGTCGTGGCCGAGCGGCATCAGGTTCGCCTCATAGGCGCGACCGATCAGCGAATAGTACACCTGATGAGCGACAAGCCGGGGCCAACCGTGCCGATCCGCCAGGCCCTGCGCCTTCATCAACTGCCAGCCGGGATAGTTGGAGACGCCGGCATAGCGCACCTTGCCCGACGCGATCAGCCTGTCGAGCGTTGCCATCAGCTCCTCGGTCGGCGTGGAGGCGTCGAAGGCGTGGAGTTGGAGCAGGTCGATATGGTCGGTGCCGAGCCGGCGCAGCGATGCCTCGACCGCGCCGATCAGCCGGGCGCGGGAGACGCCCCAGTCCTGCGGTCCGTCGCCGATCGGCAGGCCGGTCTTGGTCGACAGCAGCACCGCGTCGCGCCGCCCCTTGATCGCCGCGCCCAGCACCTCCTCCGAGGCGCCGTTGGAATAGACGTCGGCAGTGTCGAATAGCGTGACCCCGGCATCGAGGCAGATGTCGACCAGCCGCCGCGCCTCGGCCGCATCGTTTTGTCCCCATGCGCCGAACAGCGGCCCGGTGCCGCCGAATGTGCCGGTGCCGAACGACAGCGCGGGTACCCGGAGTCCCGATGCGCCCAGTTGCCGATATTCCATTTGCCGCCCTTCCGTGTTTTCCATCAGGTGCATAGATGGCGGGACGGTTGCCGGCGCATAACCCGGCGGAAATGCGAAGGAGCTGTGCGTTGGATGCAAAGCTGATCGGGGGCACCGACCGAGCGCGTTCACTGGCGCTGTTCACTGCGGTGGTGGAGCAGGGGAGTTTTTCCGCCGCGGGCCGAGCGGTTGGCCTGACCGCTTCGGCGGTCGCGCGTGCGATTGACCGGATCGAGGTACGGTTGGGCGTGCGGCTGTTGCTGCGCTCGACCCGCATGTTGACGTTGACCGCCGAGGGCCAAGCCTATCTGCAAACCGCGCGGCGGATCCTGTCAGACCTCGACGACGCCGAGCAGCAGATCGCCGATCAGGGCGCGCCGCGCGGTCGGCTGCGGGTCAGCGCGGCGCTGTCGCATGGGCGGTTGTGCGTGGTGCCGCTGCTGAAGGAGTTCGCGCGCCTCTATCCGCATATCCTGATCGACATCGCGCTGACCGACACGCTCGTCGACGTGGCCGGAGGCCAAGCCGATGTGGCGATCCGGTTCGGGCCGCTGGCGGACAGTAGTCTGACCGCGCGCAAGCTGGGTGAGAGTCGGCGGGTGATCGTCGCCGCACCGGATTATCTCGCCTGTCACGGGGTGCCGGTGGTGCCGGAGGATCTTCACGGCCATAACTGCCTGAACTTCAATTTCCGCCGGGCGGAGCCGAGCTGGCCGTTCCGCCGCGACGGTAGGGATATGACGCTGACCGTGAAGGGCAATATTGAGGCGAACAACGGCGAGACGCTGGGGCAACTTGCCGCCGCTGGCGTCGGCATCACCCGTGTCGGCCGGTTCAGTGTGGTGGATGCGATCGCAGAGGGGCGGCTGGTGCCGCTCCTGGAAGACTATAATCCCGGCGACGTCGAGCTGATCCATGCGGTATTCGTGGGCGGCTCGACCGTGCCGGCGCGTGTCAGGGCCTTTGTCGACTTCCTCGCCGACCGGCTGGCGCATTGACGGCGGATCCATGGCGCGCTCGCCGGTATGGCGACGGAAAGCATCTTCTGCTATCAGCATCGCTGTCCAGCGATTCACGAAAGGAGGGCGACCATGACCGATCAGATCACGCCCGTCCGCGGGATTCAGCACATCGGCGGCCTGTTCCGCCACTGACCTGCGCGGCTTTCCCCGATAGCCGTTCCCCCCATCGCTGACACAAGGGCCGCGCCGGCTGGTGCGGTGACGTTTCCATGACCGACGACGACGAAGACCTGTTCCCTCGCGCCTCCGTGCTGCGCAAGGTTCTCTCCTTCACCTTCCGCCTGTGGCGCCGGACGCCGCTGCTGGCGGCCGCCTGTGCCATCGCGATGCTGTTGTCGACGCTGACCGAGGTGTTCGTGCCGCTCTATGCCGGCCGGATGATCGACGCCGTTGGTGGCGGTGATTCCGGTGCGGCGTGGCTGGCGTTCGGCGTCATCACCCTGCTGGGGGCGGCCATGGTGGTGTTCCGCCATCTCGGCTGGTGGGCGATCACGCCGCTGACGCTCGGCATGATGCGCGACGTGACGCAGGAGGCGTTCGCGCGTGTCCAGCGGCTGTCGTCCGACTGGCATGCCAACGCCTTTTCCGGGTCGACCGTGCGGCGGATCACGCGCGGCATGTGGGCGCTCGATACGCTCAATGACGTGCTGCTTCTCTCGCTGTTGCCGTCGCTGACGGTGCTGCTCGGGACGGTGGTCCTGCTGGCCGCGCACTGGCCTTTGCTCGGGTCGGTGATGGGGGTCGGGGCGCTTGCCTATATCGTGCTGACCGTCGGCCTGGCGACGCGCGTGCTCGCCCCGATCGCGCGGCTGTCGAACCAGTGGGACACGAAGCTGGGCGGCGTGCTGGCCGATGCGATCGGCACGAACGCGGTGGTGAAGGCATTCGGCGGCGAAGCGCAGGAGGAAGCGCTGCTCAAGCGCACCGTCGCCAAGTGGCACCGGCGTACGCGCCGGACCTGGATGGCGTTCACCTGGGCGGGGTCCGGCCAACTCGCGCTGCTGTGGCTCATCCGCATCGTCGCCACCGGCGCGGCGTTGTGGCTGTGGTCGCGGGGGCAGGCGAGCGCGGGGGACATGGCCTATGTCATCACCAGCTATCTGGTGCTCAACGGCTATCTTCGCGACATTGGGCAATATGTCCATCAGCTCCAGCGCTCGGTGAACGAGATGGAGGAACTGGTCGCGCTCCACGACGAGCCACTGGGTGTCGCCGATCGCCCTGACGCCCGACCGATCGCGATCGAGGCGGGCGCGATCCGGTTCGAGGACGTGACCTTCCGCTATGCCGGGCAGGATCGCCCGCTCTACGAGCATCTGAGCGTCACGATCCCGGCCGGGCAGCGTGTCGGTCTGGTGGGACCGTCGGGATCGGGCAAGACCAGCTTCGTGAAGCTGATCCAGCGGCTCTACGACGTCGATGCCGGCCGGGTGACGATCGACGGGCAGGACGTGGCGCTGACGACGCAACGGTCGCTTCGCCAGCAGGTCGCGATCGTGCCGCAGGAACCGGTACTGTTCCACCGCACCCTGGCCGAGAATATCGGCTATGGCCGCCCCGAGGCCAGCCAGGACGAGATCGAGCAGGCCGCGCGGCTTGCCAATGCCCATGACTTCATCATGGCGCTGCCCAAGGGCTATCGTACGCTGGTCGGCGAGCGGGGGGTGAAGCTGTCGGGCGGTGAGCGCCAGCGCGTGGCGATCGCGCGCGCGTTCCTGGCGGATGCTCCGATCCTGATCCTCGACGAGGCGACGTCCAGCCTCGATTCCGAAAGCGAGGCGGCGATCCAGCAGGCGATGGAGCGGCTGATGGTCGGCCGCACCGCCATCGTCATCGCGCATCGGCTTTCGACCGTCCGGGCGCTGGACCGCATTCTGGTGTTCTCGGCGGGGCGGATCGTGGAGGACGGAACGCATGATGATCTGCTGACCGTCGAGGGTGGCCATTATCGTCGGCTGTTCGAGCGGCAGGCGGGGTCGACGACGCCGGAAATTGCCTAATCGGGATCGACTACAACATCGGCCGTAGCGTGAACCGCGTGATCTCGGACGGCACGCCCAACCGGACCGCGAAGCCCGGCCACAGGCCGGTGCCGTTGCTGACGTAGAGCGTCATGCCGCCGATGTCGTACCGTCCCGACACGAACCCGGCATTGGCCCGTGCGACGATCCGGTCGAGCCCGGCGATCATGCCGCCATGGGTGTGTCCGGACAGTTGAAGCGAGACGCCACGTGCGGCGGCATCGCGTGCCTTTCCGGGTTGATGGTCGAGGAGGAGGATCGGCGCGTTGGCGGGCGCACCTCTCAGCGCGAGGGCAAGGTCCGGCCCGGGCTCGCCGACGCTCGGTGCCGACAGGTCGGTGACACCGGCGACGATCAACTGGTCGCCGCCGCGTTCGATCACCGCATGCGCGTTGGGCAACATGCGGAAACCCATGCCCGAGAGCTGCCGCATCCAGGCGCCGTAATCGAAGAAATATTCGTGGTTGCCCGGGATTGCGTAGACCCCGTTCGGCGCATGCAGCTGCTGCAGAGGCGCTATGTCATGGCGACGCATTTCGACCGAGCCGTCGATGAAGTCGCCGGTCACCACGATCAGGTCCGTGCCGGACGCATTGGTGCGATCGACGACGGCCTGCGCCCAATCGGACGTGAAGAGGCGGCTGATATGAAGGTCGGTAAGTTGAACGACCCGATATCCGTCGAAGGATGGCGGAAGGTCGCGGATCGCCACCGTCACGTCCTTGATCGGCGGAACGCGCAGCGCGTTGGCGACCCCGATCCCGGCCAGCACCGCGGCCAAGCTGGCAATGGTATAGCGCAACGCGTTCGGTTCCCGGATCACCTCCCGCCGCACCAGCATGGTGAGCAGCGCCCCCAGGTCGATCACCAGTTGCAATACGGCGAGCAGGACCAGCGCGCCGAACGCCCAGTTGAAGACGATCACGACCAGACGCGGGAACTCGGGCGCGAAGACCGAACCCGACGACAGTCGGCTCCAAAAATGGAACTGCGACGCCGCGAGCATCAGTATGCCTGCGGGGATCTTGGCCCAGAGCGGCAGCGGCAAGGGCCAGAGCCAGCGTGTTAGGACGATCAGCGCCGGTACGGCAAACACGACATTGAAGATGGCACGGGCTCCGGCTTTTTCAGGCAATGTCACCTGTAAACGAGGCGCACGCCGTACGTGTCCACCACAGGCCACGAGGAAAGGAGCTTGGATATGATTTCGGCGCGGCCCGCCGTCGCAACAACAGCGGCGCGCGTAGAAATCACATGGCCTCGGTCATCACCGCGAGGGACGGGCGAGTATGGGGTTCAGACGTTCGCGTCATACTCGCCCGAATTTCAGCGTTCCCCTCTACCGAGGGTAGCCGAGGATTGATTTCAAGCCGTTACACCGCCGTCGACGTTTAGCGTCGTGCCGGTGATGTAGCTCGCATCCGGCCCGGCGAGGAAGGCGACCGCGCCCGCGATCTCCTCGACCTTGCCGTAGCGGCCAAGCGGGATCGCCTGCAGCACCTGCCCGGCAAATTCGCTGTCGGCGGGATTCATGTCGGTGTCGATCGGCCCCGGCTGCAGGGTGTTGACCAGTATGTTGCGCGGGGCAAGGTCCTTGGCCCAGCCGCGTGCCAGCGCCGCCACGGCGGCCTTGGTCGCGCTGTAGACCGTAGTCGCGGGAAAAGCCATTTCGCCCGAGATGCTGCCGATCAGGATGATCCGGCCGCCGTCGCGAAGGTGCGGCAGCGCTGCGCGGGTGCCGACGTGCAGGCCCTTGACGTTGACGCCGAACTGACGGTCGTACGTCTCGTCAGTGTCCTCGGTGACGGTCGAGAATTCCGCCACACCGGCATTGTGGACCAGAATGTCGATCCCGCCCAGAGCGGCGGCGGCCTGTTCGACGCCCGCCCGCTGCGAGGCGGGAACGGCGGCGTTTGCCTGGAAGGCGAAGGCGGTGCCGCCCGCGCTCTCGATCGCTGACACGGTAGCGTCGGCGGCGGCTTTGTTGCCGGCATAGGTAATTGCCACAGTCGCGCCATCCGCCGCCAGCCGCTTGGCGATGGCCGAGCCGATGCCGCGCGATCCGCCGGTGACGAGCGCTGTCCTGCCCTGAATCGACATAGATATTCTCCGAAAATGCTGGCCCGCGATCACGCCGTCGTGCGCTGTCGGCAGGCGGTAAATGGGATGACGCTACAACAGTTCAAGAATGCCGAACTATTAAAATAGAATTGGTGCCCTATATCGATTATATGGCCCGCTTCACTCACCCCCGGCTGGAGGACGTTCCACTCGATCTGGCGCTGCACGCGCTGGCCGATCCCAACCGGCTGACCATGGTGGCGCGGCTCGCCGAGACCGAGCGGCTGAGCTGCACCGATGCCGCGCCGTGCGAGTCCATTCCGAAGAGCACGCTCTCCAACCATCTGAAGCTGCTGCGCGCGGCGGGGCTGATCGAGACGACGCAAGCCGGGCGTGAAATGATCAACACACTGCGCCGCGCCGAATTCGACCAGCGGTTTCCGGGGCTACTCGACGCGGTGCTCGCCAACCAACCGGCCTGATTACCGGCCGATCGCGTCGAGTTCGGCCACCACGTCTTCGGGCAGCGTCAGCGAGGCTGCGGCGATGTTCTCGTGGAGGTGCGCGACCGACGAGGTGCCGGGGATCAGCAGGATGTTGGGCGATCGCTGAAGCAGCCATGCCAGCGCCACCTGCATCGGCGTTGCCTCAAGCCGCGCCGCGACGTCGGACAATGTCGCCGACTGAAGCGGGCTGAACCCGCCGAGCGGGAAGAAGGGCACATAGGCGACGCCCTCCGCCGCCAGCGCATTGATAAACCCGTCGTCGTCGCGGTGGGCGAGGTTGTATTGGTTCGCCACTCGGACGGAACTCGACCTTCGGCGCCTTGCCGCCATCGAGGCGGCGGTGGCGGCATTGGGCGATGAGGATCTGCTCGACTTCGCCGACATCTTCGCCCGAGGTGATCCGACGCCGCTGCGTGCCATGGCGGAGGAACAGATGCGCCGACGCGGTATCAGCCTGTGAGGAAAATGCCGTCTCGCTTCCGGCGGCTCGATGGCGCGCTGGCGGAACTTCCGGTCGAAGAACCGATGCTGCTCTCCGAGCTCGACGGTTTCCTAACCGGGCTTATCGTCTGTCCCGAACCGATCCCCGTCGATGAATGGATGACGGTGATATGGGGCGTCGAGGGCGATGGCGTCCCACCCTTCGAGGACCCGCTCGACGTACAATGGTTCGTCAAGGCGGTCGCGGCGCGGCGCGACGAGATTGCGCGCGACCTGTCTCGCGGCAGGTTGCAGCCGATCCTCGACGTCGATGAGCGGGATGGCGAGGTTCTGTGGGAATATTGGGTCGACGGCTTTTCCGATGCGATCGCGTTACGCCCGGAGGCGTGGGACGCAGCGGCCGCCGATACCGAATGGGCCGATCCATGGCACCGCCTTCTGGCGCTGATCGCGATCGCGCGCGACGAGAGCGATCTCGACAGCGTCGAGGTCAACGCCTTCCAGGATCGTGCGGTGGTCGAACTGACGGACATGGTCCAGCGCCTCTATGCGGCCCGTGCGGGTGTCGGCGATGCGAAGGCGACTGTTGTCGTGAAGGCGAAGACGGGCCGCAACGATCCATGCCCTTGCGGATCGGGAAAGAAGCACAAGCATTGCTGCGCCTGACCTGATCCGCCGCCCCGGCGGGCGGACCTTTCCGATCTTCGCCGCACCAGATCGACCAGGTGCTGCGCCTCCGCGACAGGGTGGGGGCGCACGGTCACCCCACCAAACAACTGCTCGATTATCCAGTGGAATGGATCCCGGATAACTGAGCCATATGTCGGCCCGACAACCGCACCGGGGATTTGCCTGGTCAGGGACGGCGGCGCGGTGCAATTTCGTGGTCGGATGAAGACGTCATCTATCTCCGACGCGACGCCTCTCGACCTTGGGCTGTCTCAACCCCGTGGACTTCGAGCGCCAAAGCGCAGGTAGCTTGTCTTCGTGTCCGCGAGACCGGCAGCAGCTCACCGGCCGGCGGATCACCGTCGCGATCTGGCAAATCACCCCCGCTCTAATAGGTCACGGTTACGACGACGGTGTCGGTATAGAGGCCGGGGGCGGGCGTCGGTTGCATGGGCACCCGCCCATGGATCGCCAGCGCCTGGGCGAGGCCGGTGCCCGAGGCCTGGACTCCGCTGTCCCAGCTCGATGAGAAGGCGGGGTCGCGGAACAGGCCATAGGTGATGAAGCTGCCTGATGGTCCCCGCATCCGGCGGTCGCCCGATGCATCGGCATTGCGCCCGGCGTCGAGCCGCAGGGCATAGGGCGTCTGGCTGGTGCAGGTCAGGGTCAGGCCGCTTTGCGCCGTGACCGCCTGTGCCAGCACGCCGGTCGTCGGAAAGGTCAGCGCGGTGGCCGCGACCGTACAGCCCTTGGCGGGGGAGGCCGTCACCTCGAAGGTCGGACGGACGGAGGCGGTGCCCGCAAAGCCGGTGCAGTTGGTGCTGGTGCCCAGCAGTTCGGCCCCATAGCTGAACAGCGTGGCGTTGCCGATGAAGCTGGAGCGATAGGCCCCCGGCACCGTCGTCCCCTGGCCGCCGAACAGTCGCGCATAGAGCGTGCGCGTTGCCGAACCGGCCCCGTTCAACAGGTTGGAGATGATGATCGCGGGCACCGTGCCCAATACCGGATTGTCCAGCGATCCCCAGGCGATCGATCGCGCCGCGTCCTGATAGAGCTGATACCGCAGCGATCCTGCGGTGCCCGTCATCAACCGGCCGGAGCCGTCCGTGCCGCCGCTGCCCGCGCCGATGCCGGAACAGACCTTGACGACGCTGAGCAGCGGGATGCTGGTGCAGGTGATCGTGACCGTCCCCGTCACATCGACCGGACCACTGGTCAGCAGCGAGGGGCTGCCGAAATCGATCGACGACACCGTGGCCGAACAGGTCTGCGCCTGTGCCGGGGCAGGCATTACCAGACAGGCGATAGCGGCAAACAGCAGGAGGATCAGCCGGGTCATGGGGCCGTGCTCGCCATGGGCATACAGACGGCCCGGATGCGGACCTGCTCTCCGGGTTGCGCTGCGAAGGGAAAACGCGCGCGGCAGCGGCGGCCATCGGGATCGGTGACGATCGCCTCGTTCCGCGCCCCGAGCGAATAGAGGAACGCGGCCCCGTCATAGCCCACCACATCCGGGGGTAGCCCGGCCCGTTCGATCCCCGAGCCCAGCGGCAGCGGCCACCCCTCGCCATCGATGAACTCGACCAGCGCCGTATCGGTTTCACGCGCAACGCCGAACGCGACGAGCGCGGGCACGCGGGTAAAGGCCACCGCCTCGGCATGGGTCGAGGCGATGCGTGCGTCGACCGGCAGCGAGGAGGGGTCGATCGAGATCGCGCTTGGCTCGAACGGGGCGATGTCGGGGACCAGCAGCCTGCCCGACGCGCCGGTGGTGCCGACCAGCCGGTTCTCGCGGTACACCCGCACGCCGCTCGCGCCCGCATCGGCCACCGCAAAGGACTGGTCGAGCCGCCGCGCCGCATAGAGGTCGCCACCGATCAACGCGACCGCGCCCTCCGCCTGCAAGGTCCCGGAGAGGTTGCCGCCCGCATAGAGGCCGGTCGCCTCGAACTGCGCGAAGCCGGTGGTATGGCGGACGATGGCATGGGCCGCCCGTTCGCGGCCATCGGCGACGCGCACCGACCAGCCCCAGGAGCCGGGTTCGTGCGCGCCCTGGCGCGACATCTCGGCATAGCCCGATACGCGCCCCTCCGACACCGTCGCGCCGGTCGTCACCGAGGCGCGTCGCCCGAAGGGCAGGCTGGCCCCGACGAACAGGCCGAAGCTGCGGTCGCCGCTCAGGTCCGCAACGGCGTTGGCGAACAGCGACAGACGCCCGACATTGGCGGTCGAGGACAGGCTGGCCAGCCGATAGCGGTCTCCCGCCGCCGTCCTGGAGTTGACCAGGCTGGCCCCGACCGAGGCCGAGGTCGCGGCGATGGGCAGCGATAAGGAGATCTGGTCGACCTCGCGCGGCGCCCCGAAGATCCGTCGGTCGCCCGCCAGGATCGGGCCGAAGGACGATGTGCGCGAGGCGAGATCCTCATAACGACCGATCGTCCGCATCGAACGGATCAGCACCGAAAAGCCGGAACGGCGCGTCTCGAAGGCGATATCGACCAGCCCGCCGGTGCGACCCCCGGCCTGGCTGACCGCCCCGGCGAGCGACAGCAAGGCCTGGTCCCGCAACGTCACGACGCCGCCTGCGCCCAGCTGGACAAGGCCCGCGCCCAGTTCGGCATGCCCCTGCAGCGTCAGCCGATCGGTCATGCCGCGGCGCACCGAGGCGGAGGCGACCAACCGCCGATCATAGTCGTTCGACAGGATCGCATAGCTGCGCCGCGCAAAGCCGATCTCGGCGCTGAAATCGGTCAGCCCCTCCGCCAGCAATTGGGGCGAGGCATAGAAGGGCGCGGTCTGCACGGTTTCCCGCCCCAGCGCATCGCGGATGACGACGGTGGCGACGCCCGCACCCTGCACGACCGGCGGGTGCATGACGGCATAGGGACCCTGGGGCACATCGGCCGACAGGGTGCGAACCCGGTCGATGAACAGGTCGAGCGTCGAGGGGGTGGCGGCGCTGCCCAGCAGTCGAGGGACCGGCATGGTGACGAGGTCGGGGCGCATGCCGAAAGACCGCTGGATCTGAAGGCCCGCCATGCGGATCGGGCGGGTCCAGGCATGGCCGCCATTGATCGTGTCGCCCATGCGCAGCGTCACCAGCCGCGCCGGGTCCTCATAGCTGTAGGTCGTGGCCAGCCGGGTGAAGCGCGGCCCATCCGACAACAGGCCGACCGCGCTGCTCTCGAACAGGCCGAACGCACCGAACACGCGCGTCCCGAACGCGCCCGATGCGCCGGTAAAGCGTGGACCGACCGCACTCCGGTCCCCGCTGGCGAACAGCGTATAGTCCAGCACCGCGCCGAAGGGTGGCCGGTCGGGCGTCCGGCCGGAACGGTCGCCGCGCCCGCCGTCGATCAACGTCGGGTTCTGTACGGTCGGCCCCGCGGCCAGCCACATGATCTGGCGTATCTGTTCATAGCGGTAGCGCAGCCCGGAAATGCGCTCCAGCGGGACGTCGCCCGCCACCGCATCCGGCGGGACCTTGACCCCCAGCGTCCGCAACTGGGCGACGGGTGCGGTGAAACTGCCGTCTGCGCGTTGCGTGAACGACGCGACATAGCCGGTGGGCTTGTCGTTCAGATAGACCTCGAGCTGAAGCGCCTGATCCTGGCGGCTGGGGTCGACATCGACCCCGACACGAAGGCTGTCGCTGTCCTGCGCACCGGCCGTCTGCGCGCAGGCCAGCATGGCCAGGATGATCCAGGCCAGCTCACCGGCGCGGTTGGGTCGCAAGGGAGACCTCGATCGGGCCGCCATCGGAAACGGCCCGCATCCGCAGGTCGGTGCCGCCGGGCAGGGCGGTGCCGGGGTTCAGCGGAATGCGAAGGTCGGACCCGGCCAGCACATAACCGACCAGTCCCGACCGGGCGAGAAGCTGCTGGCTGCCCGCGATCAGCTGAAGGTCGGCGATGCGCAGGCGCCGGTTGCCCTTGTTGCGCCCGACCAGCGCCGCGCCGCCGCCCGACCGGTCGATCCGCCATTCCACATCGGGCATCCGGCGCGGGATGTCGGAGAAGAAGGCGGGGATCGACTGACGCACCACCAGATTGACGGTGCCCGGCTGTGCGCGGGTCGGTTCGGGCACTTCGTCGATCAGGACGCGATACGCTTCCTCGCCGACCGGTGCGGCCTTGGCCGTGCGGACGACGCGGATCAGATATTGCTGCTGCGGGGCCAGCGTGGAGAAGGGCGGGCTGGCGACCACGTCATTGGTGGGGGTCAGGACATCGGCTCCGTCGCGCGACGTCCACTTCATCACGCGGACCTGGATACGCACGGGCCGCTGCTCGGCATTGCTGAGCGTCAGCGAGGTCGTGCGGGCGCCCGGCAGCGGGTCGATGGCGACCGGTGCGACCCGGATGTCCGAGGCATGGCCGATCGCCGGGATCGTCAGCACCATCGCCCCCGTCGCCGCAAGCGCCCGCTTCATGGACGGCATCATCAGTATGTCACCGTGACCTGAACGGTGTCGGTATAGCTGCCCGCCGCCGGGGTGGTCTGGGCCGGGACGCGGCCATAGACCGTCAGCGACTGCACCGCGCCATTGCCGATCCCGGCCAGCGTGTCGGTGCCCGGGGTATTGCCCCAGATCTGCGACCGGGCGGGATCGCGGAACAGCTCATAGACCACCGTGGCCCCCGCGCCCGAGGTCAACCGCCGCGCCGCCACCGTCGCCCCCGTGCCCGCCCCGGCATTCAGGCCGATATTATAGGGTGTGGTGTTGGTACACTGGACGCCGATCGTGCTGGTCGAGGTGATCGCGGCTTGGATCACGCCGGTATTGCCGAAGGCCAGGTCGCTGGCCGAGGTCAGGCGGCATTCGGCCTGGATCGTCATCGATACCTGGAACTGCGTGCTCTGCTGCGCGGCGGCGGGATCGGCGATCAGGACGCAGCCCAGTGCCGCGATGCCGATATGTGCGAGATAGGGTTTCACGATATTGTGCCTCCAAATCACGTCTCATCAAAAGGCTGAAGTCCTTATCAAGCTGCTAAAGCTGCGGAATCGGACGAGAATCTTGGGATGCGGTCTTGATGACGGCGGCCTGTGCCTTGGCGCGCCGAACGTGCTAGGGCGCGGTCCATGTCGAAAACCCAAATTCAGGCCGGCAGCGTGACCGTCGACGGCGTCACCTATGACTGGCACCTCCAGCGCGAACCCCATCTGTCGGACGATGAAGGCTGGAAGGGCATGACCATCGCGCTTTCCGAACAGGGCGCCGGGCGCGAGGCGCATATGGAGTTCCCCGCCCCGAAGCGGCTGCTCAAGGGTTTGCCGCGCGGGCGGCTCCAGCTCGACGACCCGACGATCACGCGTTGCGTGCGCTCCGCCCTGGCGGCGGGCTGGGACCCGATGTCGCGCGGGCGGCCGGTGGTCTTCACGGTCGACGCGGAAGGGAATTGAGGCTGGATTTCCCTCTATTCCTCCCCCTGCAAGGGGGGGAAGGGGGGACTCAGGCCGGGCCGATCAGATCGAACGCCGCAATGGCCATGGTCCGGCCGTTGACGAGCAGTTCGACCTCATGGCGACCAGGATGGTGGCGGCGCGTGCTGAAATCGCGAAGGACCTGCCGGATGCCCAGCGTGGCCGAGGCCGATCCGGCAAGGTCGAAGGTCTTGAGCTTGAAGACCTTGGCCGCCGTCTTGCCTGCGCCCCGCGCATAATGGAGTCGATAATCGACGACGAGGCGCTGGTCGGCTCGGGTCAGGGATGACAGCTCCGCCGCGAGCGTGACAGCCTCGCCCAGCTTGACGGTCGCGGGTTCGACGGTGAAACGGTCGACCCGCACCGCCGCCCCATGCGCGACCCCGATCAGCGTCAGCGCGCGCGGATCGCCCTTTTTGATCAGCGTGCGTAAGCCATGGCGGATGATCCAGCCGGTATGCGGCGTATCCCGGTCCCAGCCTTGCAGATGATCGACCAGCCAGTCCGCACGATCCTTGCCGATATCGTTCAGATGGTTGGCGACCGACTTGCGGACATAGAGGCTGGGATCGTTCCGCAACGCCTCGAGGATCGGGGCGGCCAGGGTCGGATCGCCCCGCAGCGCCGGAACGCGTGACGCCCAGGGCAGGCGCGGGCGGCTGCCCTCGCTGGCGAGGCGACGGACATGCTCGTTCGGGTCGGTGGTCCAGCGGAGCATCTGCGCCAACGTCCGCTCGGGGTCGGCGGCGAGGAACGGGCGGATGGCGAACTCCGCCGAGCCGAACCGGGTCAGGTCGGCCAGCGCCGCCAGCGACCGATCGAAATGGTCCAAGCCCTGTCTGGCGACGAACTCAGTGACGGCCATGGCCTGGAAGCTGTGGGTCAGCTGCGGCGCGATGGCCCGGACGATATTGAGCGCGGTCGCATAGTCGGTCGGCAAGGCCCCATGGAGCGCGTCGGCGAGATGGCGCACCCGCTCCATGATCGACAACCCTTCCAGCCCGTCCAGCGCCGCATCGAGAAAGCCCGCGCGGTCGAAGACGGGCGACGCCGCCGCACTCGCATCGGCGATGATCGTCACCGCCACGCTGCCCAGAATGTCCTTCATCAGGGGATAGATTCTTGCGTCGCTCATGATGGTCGGTCGTCCGCCCCGAATATCGCTGGTGGCGACCATTACCGCATGGACGCGACATCGTGTGCGCAAAATGCCGTCATCAAACCGCCGCGGGCACGGAACGCCGCTGCCACGGCCTGCCGATAGTCGCACCTTCGCCGCCTGAGCGCAGGCCGTGCCGGATACGGGCGCGGGCAGCGACGTGATCGTCACCGGCACCCGTGAGCGGGGCCGGACCCAGTTCGATACGCCAGCGCAGTTGCTGCTCGACCGGCATCGTATTTTCACCGTCCGTCGCACCGGACCGGCCGGGGGAGTGTGCATCCGCGTCACGCCCGCGCTGTTCACGTCGATGGCGGAGGTCGACCGGCTGGCCGCTGCCTTGCCCGATCTCGTGGCAGCCTGCTGATCCGTCGAGTCCAGGTTTGGAAAAGGTCGGTCGGCCTTCTGCCCGAGTTGCCCGTCATGCCGTTCGGGCCGATGACGATTGACGACGCTGGCAGGCCCGCCGGTTTCGCGACATAGCGAACGCCATGTCCTTCCCCCGACTCTCGCCATCCTGGTTTCGCCACCGGGTCCGATCCAGCGAAGCCAGCCTCGTCCTGCTCGCCATCGCGATCGGTGCGGCGGCGGGGCTGCTCAGCGTGGCGCAAGGGGCGATTGCGCGGGGATTGCAGCGGCTGCTGTTCACGCTGGAGGTGGATCAGCGCTTGAGTGCCAGCACGATCATCCCGGCCTGGGGGCTGCTCGCCCTGCCGCTGGGGGGATTGGTGCTGGTCCTGTTCTCGCGGGTCACGGGTGCGCGCAAGCGGCGGCTGGTCGACGCGGTGGAGGCCAATGCGCTGCATGGCGGGCGCATGTCCTGGTCGGACAGTCTGGTCATTTCGGGCCAGACGATCATCTCGAACGGTTTCGGCGCATCGGTCGGGCTGGAGGCGGCCTATGCGCAATTGGGTGCGGGGTTGGCCTCGATCACCGGCAGCTGGTTGCGGCTGCGGCGCGGCGACTTGCGCGTGCTGGTCGGGGCGGGGACGGGGGCGGCGATCGCGGGGGCGTTCGGCGCGCCGCTGGCCGGGGCCTTCTATGCCTTCGAGATCGTCATCGGCGCCTATACGCCTGCCGCCATCGCGCCGGTCGCCGCCGCCGCGCTGACCGGCGTGCTGGTCGCGCAGATGCTGGGGGCACAGCCCTACCTCGTCAATGCGGTGGCGGGCGAGGCGGTGTTGACCCATCATTACCTCATCTATGCCGGGCTGGGGGCCGTGGCGGCGGCGTTGGGCATCGCGCTGATGCGCGCCGTCGCCGAAATGGAGACGCTGACCCGTCGCCTGCCCATCCCGGCGGCGTGGCGGCCGGTCCTGGGGGGCGTCCTGCTGATCCCGCTCGCCTGGCTGACGCCGCAGGTGCTGTCGGCGGGTCACGGGGCGCTGCATCTCGACCTGGAATATGGCCTGCCGCTCAGCTTCCTCGCCGCCATCTTCATCATGAAGAGCGCGGCGTCGATCGTATCGCTGGGTTTCGGTTTTCGCGGCGGCCTGTTCTTCGCCTCGCTGTTCCTCGGCAGCCTGCTCGGCCATATCTATGCCGACCTGATCGGGTGGGTGGCGGGAGCGCCGGTCGTTGATCCGCAAAATGCCGCGCTGGTCGGCATGGCGGCCTTCGCGGTGGCGGTGGTCGGCGGGCCGATGACCATGGCGATGCTGGTGCTGGAGGCCACGCACGACTTCTCGCTGGCGGGGGCGGCGATCGCGGCCTCGCTGGTCACGACGACGATCGTTCGCGAGACCTTCGGCTATTCCTTCTCGACCTGGCGGCTGCATCTGCGCGGCGAGACGATCAAGAGCGCCCGCGATATCGGCTGGATGCGGACCCTGACGGCGGGCCGCATGATGCGCCGGGTCGAGCGCGCGACGCCCTCGGCATGGACCATCGCCGAGTTTCGCCGCGCCTTTCCGCTGGGGTCGACCAGCCGCGTCGTGCTGGTCGATGAACAGGACCATTATGCCGGGATCGTCCAGACCGCGCGCGCCTATGTCGACGGACTGGACCCGGCCGAGCCGGTCGCGACGCTCGCCATCCACCGTGACCATGCGCTGGCGCCCGAGGCGGATGTGAAGGCGGTCATGCGCGCGCTCGACGCGGCGGGAGCCGACGAAATGGCGGTCGTCGGCCCGGACCGGACGGTGCTGGGCCTGCTGTCCGAACCCTATGTCCGCCGCCGCTATGCCGAGGAGATGGACAAGGCGCAGCGGGCCTTGTTCGGCGAGGACTGACCGCACTTGTTTCATTCCTCCCCTGTAAGATGGGGGGGACCATCCGCAGGATGGTGGAGGGGTGTCACCCTTCTCGATAGCGGGACACCCCCCGTCAGGCCTTCGGCCTGCCACCTCCCCTTGCAGGGGAGGAATGAGCGGCCTCAGCGCATTCCGTCGATATAGCGCGTCACATTCTCCGCCAGCACATTCAGCGGCACGTTGCCGCCATCGACCACGGCCTGGTCGAAATCGCGCAGATCATAGCGCGTCCCGAGCACCCTTTGCGCACGGGTGCGCTGCGACACGATCTCGGCCCGGCCGACCTCATAGCCGCAGGCCTGACCCGGCCAGGAGCAATAGCGGTCCACCTCGCTCTCGGCATTGCTGCGCGGCAGGCCGGTGGCGGCGACGAATTCGGCCAGCGCCTTGTCGCGCGACCAGCCGATCGCGTGGATGCCGGTATCGACGATCAGTCGCACCGCGCGCCAGGCGAGGCCCATCAGATAGCCCAGCCGCCCGGCGGGATCGTCCTGATACATGCCCAATTCGTCGGCGAGCTGTTCGGAATAGAGCGCCCAGCCTTCCGAATAGGCGTTGAACGCCAGGATCGACCGGATCAGCGGCAGCTTCTGCGCATATTCGCCCTGCCAGACATGCCCGGGTATCCCCTCATGATAGACGAGGTCGGGGATGGTCACGCGGTTGTGGATCGACGGATCGCCCAGGTTCACCCAGACCTTGCCCGGCACGCTGCCGTCGATGGTGCCGGGGCCGCCATAGGCCGCGGGTGCGCCCGGCTCCTGCGCCAGCGGCATCCGCCGGATTTCCAGATTCCCGCGCGCCAGCCGACGGAACGCATCGGGCAGGCGCGGGCGGATCGCGTCGATCCGGCCCTGCATATAGGCGACAATCTGCCGCCGCCCTTCGTCGCCATCGGGAAAGCCGATGCCGGGACGCTTCTGATACGCGATGGCACGCTCGGCGACGCTGCCCTGGGTCAGCCCTTCGCTGCGCAGGATGATATCCATCTGCGCCTGGAGATCGGCGAGCCGGGCCTTGCCCATGGCATGCAGCTCGGCTGCGCTGCGCCGTGTGGTCGTCCCGGCGCGAAGGCCCCAGGCATACCATTCCGGCCCGTGCGGGCGGACATTCATGCCGGGCGCCGTGATCGCCACGCCGCGTTGTGCCTGTAGCTCGGCCAGCTGCCGCTCCAGCGCGGGCACGATTGCCGAGCGGACGATCCCGGCGGCGCGGTTGGTCCAGTCGCCGGGGATCGCGGTCGTCTTGCGGGCAAGCGGGCCGATCAGCGGGCCGTCGGCCTTCGCCGCCTCGGCGATGGTGCCGGTCATGCCCCTGATCGTCTTTTCGAGCAGGAAAGACGGCGGCACTAGTCCCTGTTCGCGCGCCTGACGGATGCGCACGGTCTCTCCATCCAGTTGCGCGGGCATGGCGGCAAGGCGGGCGAGATAGGCCTCCGCATCGGCCTGGTCGCGGACCGGCTGGTCGCCGTCGAGCATCTGCGGCACGTCCAGCCACGCGCCGACATTCTGGATGACGGCATAGGGTGTGTTGCGCCAGTCACCGATCGTCGCGACGCCGTAGGGCAGCGCCATGCCGTCCAGCGCGGTCTGGAACGCGCTTTCGACCACGGCAAGGCTGGTCAGCGTGGAGGGATCGAGCCCTGTTCGCGGCACCCGCGCCACCTGCTTCAGGCCATCGGCCAGGAAACGCTGCCGCGCCGCGATACCGGCGGGCGAGCGATCCTCCAGCCTGCGCCGCAGATCGGCATGGGGGCCGGTATCCACGCCCAGCGTCGTCGCCCGCTCGGGCACGAGTTCGAGCAACTGCCACGCCAGCCGATCGAGCAGCGCGCCCGCATCGCGGGCGGGGGCGGCGGCGCTTAAGGAGGCGGTGGCGGAGAGGGCGGTGATCCCGGCCAGGGTTTCGCGACGGGAGAAAAAGCTGGTCATGGCGGTAGGATGACCGGCACGGCGGCACAGGTCAAACGGGGATGCGGCCGCCTTGCAGTTGTAACATAATGTTCATGCCCGTGTCGCTTTTCTGTCTCTCCGCCGCCTTACCGCCGGTCGGGAAAGCAAAAGGGGCAGGCGGTTCATGACGATTTTCGCGCGACTGGTGGGGGCTTCGGCATGGGGCCTGTTACTGGCGGGTACGGCCTCGGCGCAGGAGCCTGCCGTGCCGCAGGGGCTGAAGCTCGACCGGATCGTGCTGCTGATGCGGCACGGTGTCCGCCCACCGACCAAGTCGCCGCCGATGCCCGAGGGCACCGCGAACCAGCCGTGGCCGAATTGGCCGGTCGCGCCGGGCTATCTGACCCCGCACGGGCGCACGGGCGTCGAGCGACTGGGAAGCTATGACCGGCGCGTCTGGACGGCGGCGGGCCTGCTGCCGCGATCGGGTTGCGCCCAACTCCGCATCGTCGCCGATAGCGACGAACGCACGATCCGCACCGCCGAGGCCTATGCCGCCGCGCTCGCGCCCGGCTGTACCGTCGCGATCGATCACAAGCCGCAGGACGTGGCCGACCCGATCTTCTCGCCGATCGACGAGCGGGCGGTGGCGTTCGATGCGGCAAAGGCGCGGGCGCGGCGG